>JAPLUM010000864.1 GCA_026397605.1 Verrucomicrobiota bacterium
TTGAAGAAGGTGCCACCATCGTCCGTGTTGGCAGCGCTATCTTTGGTGGCCGTGGCTAGACGCGGTGCAGCGTGTGGGCTCCATGTCCTAACTCTCTTTGATTATTCGTCTGACTTCCTCCTTCTCTAGCCTGAACTACAGTCAATGACCCCGCTCTGCCAGCGAACGCTTCATCAAAGAACTTATCCAGACGCTCCGTGGACTGATCCGAAGTTAACTTGAGGTGATTTCATGCTGATGCATCTTGCTTGCCTTGCATGTTTGGGCAGTCGAGATTGTTATCACAATCCTGAAATGGAGCGTTGCTGAAATCCCTTATAATTCCTAGGTGTCGTACGCCAGCGAGGTCCTTCATGCCTCAATGCCCCTGATGTGTCATAACGAAGGCCACACACTGTCATGAAAACATGCTCACCAGGCTTCACATAAAGTGTAACGTATCTTCCCGGTCCGGGATTGCCATATCGCGCGAATTGAGCCGACGTAAGCGAAGTGGTCAGCAAACCTGTACGGTACAATACATAAGAAATACTTCCTGAGCAATCATAGCCATCATCAAACAGTTTTTGGTGACCTCCACCTAGTTTATAAGGAAGGTGAGCCAAGCAATTCGCGTGGAAGACAATGTGGTGAACGTAGATCGGATGGTAGTCTGTGGCATGTGCATGTTGTCCGTCGAAAAAGATTGCGGGCAAAGAATGAGAATTCACATCGTTGGACGAATGATGCAACGATGTGTTTTCAGCTGCCACACTTCGTACACTCGCAAAACTCAAAAGGCCTATTAGAGTTCTACGAGATAAGTTTTGGTTGTCGATTATTGGATTCACTTCCAACAAAGTTTAGTCTAATTGGATATTTTGAAAGGTTCCAAATGAAGTAACCCGCGGGCTACACCAAAATAGCCATGCAATAAAATTTGGCGTGGAGCGCAATACTTTGGGTTACCTCGAAAAAATATTAGCACTGAGCCAAACTGCAAATTAGATAACATTATAATGATAAATGCTATTCAGAACAACTTGATGACAGTGAAGGAGACCTCACAAGTATTAAATATACCGATCCCCACGGTTTACTACCATATAAAAAGAGGAACTATCTCTACGATCAAAATTGGAGGTAGATGGCGCATTATGCGAGATCGTCTGAATCTCGAAATCTTAAAAACCACCACTGGTCATCATTCAGATTTGAAAAAGACAGATGTTGATGAAAATAAGATTTCCGCGAGAAGAATCGGCGTAGTCGAAGACGACCCTGTTTACCGTGCTTACATGAAAGGTTTGCTACAAAGGTCCCTCAAGGCGGAAGTCGTTGACGTCTGGGACAGTGTCGAGGCCATGCTGGCAGATACGCGTTTTCTTCTTGTTGAACTACTCTTTGTCGATCTGGAACTTCCGGGTATGAGCGGACTGGAACTGATCTCCCGCTTGAGCAAGCTCCCAGATCCTCCGAGCTGCGTAGTGCTCACTAGCTCCCTTAATTTTAATGATATTATGTCCGCCATTCGTGGCGGTGCATCTGGCTACTTGGTTAAAACTTCGGACACGCAAACTTTTTTTGAGAGCCTACGGCAGGTGATCCTGGATGGCGTCAGCTTAAGTCCGTTGATTGCTCGCGTGCTGATTGACGAGTTTCGCGTTTTATCAGCTCAGTCAGTTGGCAGGTATCTGCATCTGGAAACACTCACCCCCCGCGAGCGCCAGGTGCTGGACAACATGGCCAGACATGGCAGTGCGAAGGGTATAGGAGAGGCACTGGGACTCAGCCATGAGACCGTGCGTGCGCACACAAAAAAAATCTACCAGAAGCTGCATGTGAAGTCGAAGTCCGAAGCGCTGGCGGTGCTGGCTCAGGAAAACCAGAAGTGATTCAGCCTGCCGTCATGCTCCGCTGAAGCAACGAGGCAGAATCTTGAAAATGCCCACTGAATTCTACAAGCAGACCTGCGGCGACACGCCTGTCATTGCGAATCGCCAACTCTACAGACGTGCAGGCATCCATAAGCGAACGCATACCAAAAATGGAACACGCTCCGCGTAGCGCGTGGGCTTCTTTTCGCGCTACTTCCGGCTGGCGGCGCTTCAAAGCCGCGATGAGTCGCTGATGGCGGCCCGGTGCTTCTTCCAGCCAGATGTCCGCCAGCTTGCGCGCCTCATCCGCGCCAATCTGCGCCGTCAGCATTGCCAGCGGATCTGCCCTAGGGGGCGGTGCCTTCTTTACGGGGATCTCCTCCGCCAGGCCTGACTGCCGCGCAATCTCCGTCAGCAGACGCTCCAGCGATTTGGCACCAAAGGGCTTGGAGAGATACTCGTCCATGCCTGAGGCTAGGCAGCGCTCCCTTTCTTCTGGCAGCGCGCTCGCCGTCATCGCGATGATTTTGCAGTGTTCCCTGCCTTGCTGCCTGCCATATCGGTTTTCCCATTGACGAATTTTCTGCGTGGCGGCATGACCGTCCAAGACGGGCATCTGGCAGTCCATCAGCACGGCGTCAAAAGGCTGCTTTTTGAATGCAGCCAAGGCCTCCTTGCCATTGCCGGCCACCACCACTTTGCACCCGAGATTATCCAGCAGCAGGCAGGCCAGCCGTGCATTGATGCGGTTGTCCTCAGCCACCAGCACGCTGAGCCCCAGCGCCAGCCGGTGCGGCGAGTTTAGGATCTCGTCCCCTGGCACCGCCACGGGCCAGACCGCCTTCATCAAGGCCTGACGGTGCAAGGGCAGCGTGACCGTTTGAGCATGGGTGAGCACCGCGCTCTTAGCATGGGTTCCCGAACCGATGAGAACCAACCGCCGCAGATCCACGCTGGCGTCCTTAGATGAAGCCGCATCTTTCTTCGCCAAAGCCGGCGGCATCCAGGCAGCCTCGACCACCAGCACTTCATCCGCCTCCCGACTCAAGGCCAGATGTCTGCGCACCTGCGCACGTTTCAATTCGTGAAATTCAACGCTCGGCGCGGCCAGCGCAGCACGGATGCTCTCCCGCATTCGAGGTGATGTGTGCGCGATCCACACCCGCCTCAGCTTTGACTTCCGGTCTGCCAGTTGATCAGGCGCGGCATGCAGCGGCACGCGAAACCAGAACTGCGAACCGTCCCCTGCCCTGCTCTCCACACCAATGCCGCCGCTCATCGCGTCCACCAGCTTCTTGCAAATGGCCAGCCCTAGGCCTGTGCCACCAAAACGGCGTGAGTGGGAGCTGTCCACCTGGCTGAAAGGCTTGAACAGGCGCTCGTGCGCCACCTGCGCCAATCCGATTCCTGAATCTTCCACGCGAAACTCGATCTGATCACCAACCGCTGACACTCGGATCGTCACATAACCCTTGTCCGTAAACTTGACTGCATTGCCCGCTAGGTTCAACAGCACCTGACGCAGGCGCCCCGCATCTCCGCGAATCACCTCCGGCAGTTCCGGGGAAAGAATGGGGGTCAGCTCTAGCCCTTTTGAAGTGGCCTCATGGTGCAAAAGATCCGCCACGCCTTCAACCAGATCTTCCAGCACCAAAGGCTGCTCGACCAATTCGATCTGCCCAGCCTCGATCTTCGCGAAGTTGAGGATGTCGTCGATGATGTTCATCAGCGCTCCGCCGCTATGCTGAACAGCATCCACCATCTCCGACTGTCTTGCATCCAGGTTGCTCGTCTTCAGAAGTCCGGTCATGCCAATGACACCGTTCATGGGCGTGCGGATTTCATGGCTCATCATTGCCAGGAATTCGCTCTTCGCGCGGCTAGCCGCCTCCGCCTTGTCACGCGCGGCACGCAGTTCCTCCTCGATCTGACGGCGGCGCTCATCTTCGCGCCTCGCCACGATCATGCTGTTCACTGCAGCGAGAAAAGGATCCAGCTCCCTTAGCCCGTCCTTGTCATATCCATCCGGGCGATTGGCCAGACCAATGAGCCCCACCATCTCCAGCCCATTGTAAACCGGCAGTCCAAGGAACGTGTGAAGGGGGGGATACCCTGGAGGAAGCCCGCCACAGTTTGTATCTCCCGCTGCATTATTTGCGATCACCACATCTCTGGTGACCAACGCCGCTCCGAAAAGCGACTTCAGATTTCGAAACTCAAGCCCCTGCGGACTCAATGACTGGATGTGTTGCCGAAGTTCGTCATTCAATGAACTATCCGTCAGCGAATAGAAGCGCAGATAAGGCTGGTCGTGTTTATCCTTCAAAACTTCGGCTATGAAGCCAAAGGCGCTCTGGGTGTGCCGCACGACGACATCCAGCAGCTCGGTAAATACAGCCGCCACCTCCGTGGTGCCGATGAAGTGCTCTTGCGCCGCACGAATGCCATTCAGCAGTTCAGCACGGCGCTTCGCAGCCTCCTCGGCTTGGTTGCGGATGTGGATGTCCATCTGCGTGCCGATCATCCGCTCAGGTTTACCTTCTTTGGTGAAGGAAACGATGCGCCCGACATCCTGCACCCATTTCCATGAGCCGTCTTTGCAAAGCAGACGGTGCTCGCAAAGATAGTCCGGCGTCTCGCCGCCGAGGCATTTGTTCATCGCGTCCATCACAAACGGCATGTCGTCCGGATGCACGCGCGAGGCCCAGCTGTCCACGTGCTGCGGCCATTCGCCCGGCTCATAACCCAGCATCTGCTGAAGCTGATCGGTGTAGAGGACAAAACCGCTGATGATGTTCCAGTCCCAGACCCCCAGACCGTTGTTTTGCAGCGCAAAGTGCCAGCGCTCCTCGGTTTGCTGCAACGTGCGCTGGGTCTCCACCAGCTCAGTAATGTCCAGCACAGTGCCGAGAATCTCACGCACTTTACCACTTGCGTCCAGGCTGGCTTCTGCACTGCTGCGGAGGTGGCGCACCTCGCTGTCTGGCCGGATGATGCGGTAGGTGACCGTCATCGGTTCTCCCGTTTTCGCCACGGAATCAATGAATTGCGTCACCGCATCAAAATCGTCGGGATGAATCGCGCGCCGGCAAAACTCCAAGTCCACCTCCACTGAGCCGGGCTCGTATCCGTAGATGCGGTACTTCTCATCAGACCAGCGCACCGCGCCGCTGGCGAGGTCGAGCGTCCAGTTGCCCAGATGGGAAATGCGTTGGGCCTGCTTGTACGCATCCTCAGTCTGGACCTTGTCCGTCATGTCCTGCATCGTCCCGACCAGGCGGATGGGGACGTTCTCGGCATCCAGCTCTGCTGCGGCAAGCGTGTGCACATGTCGTATTTCACCGCTCTGCCTCGTCACGCGGTAGCTGACCTCCTGGCTCTCTCCCGTGCGTGCCACGGACTCCAGCACCTCCAAAAAGCGCGGCAGATCCTCAGCCTTCACGCACTTCCTCACGTGTTCCAGCGTGGGCACAAAGCTCTGCGGCTCAAAGCCGTAGATACGAAATTTCTCATCCGACCATGAAAGCGCGTTCGTTCGCAGATCCCACTCCCAAGTGCCTAGGTGGGCCAGCCGCTGGCCCTCGTTCATGGCGCGTTCGCTTTTGCGCAAGTCCTCCTCCGCCTCCAGACGCTTCATCAGCAGGCCCAGCTGTCGGCCAATTTGGTTGAGCGCCCCAAGAATATCTGGATCTGGAGCATCCAAGTTCAGGCTGAAAAACTCCAGCACCCCACGCACCTGACCATCCACATGCACAGGAAAGGCTACCGCTGCAGTGATACCGCACGCTGCGGCTGCATCGCGGCGGGGAAAATTTTCATCCTTGCGCAAATCGGTGATCCAATGACTCGTGCGTGCTTCCCAGACTCTGCCGGGCAGCCCCCGCCCTGGGGCAAAGCAGTGCTTTCGCGAAGCCTGTACAAACGCCTCCATTTGCGCCCCCTCTAACTGCCACATGTGGGCCGTTTGTAGCACTTCCCCGCTACTTCCTGGGACCCACCAAGCACCCACGGTCGCCTGCAACTGCCGCCCTAAAGCTGAAAGCATCATGGGGATCAGCCCGGCCACTTTAACCCCGCTTGCAATCACCTTGGCTGCCGCCGCCTCCAACTGACGGCGCATTTCATTGCGCTTCGCACCTGACACATCCGCCTCGATCGCCATGAAATGCGTCACATTGCCGCGGGTATCTTTGATCGGCTGCACCTCGATGTCCACCCAGTAGGGAGTGCCATCCTTGCGGTAGTTTAAGATCTCTGTGTGAAAGCCCTCACCCGCGCTGAGCCTGCGCCCCATTTCAGTGGCCACCTGCGGGTCAGTGAGAGGTCCTTGCAGAAATGATCCGGGCTTCAGTCCGTGCACCTCATTGAGCGTCCAGCCAGTCATGCTTTCAAACGCTGCGTTCACCCACTCGATGAGGCCATCTTGGTTGGCTAGGATCACGGCGTTGTCCGTGCGTTCCGCTACCATTGCCAGCTTGCGTGACTCGGCTTGGAGTAAATCTTGTGCCGAATCGTGCGGGGCAAAATCAGCGAGTGTCATTCCGAGGCGGTCCAGTTCATCCGGTGTTTCCAGCCAAGGCGAGCCCAGAAAAACATCCAAATTCATCTTCTCCAGATGCATCACCTGCCCGCGCATCATCAACCCGGTGTCATGATGCCTGAGCAGCAGCAGGATGCTGCGATGACTTCGCAGCCAGTCCGCATTCATTGCGCCCAGCGGCCGCTCCAGCTTAAACAACTGGTCAAGCTGCGCACCTGCAGCCACATCACGCGCGATGCGCGCCAGTGAAGGACCGACCTGAACGATTCGCATTTCACTGTTCCAGGCGAAAAGAAACGGAAAGGCTTCCTCCACCTGAAACCAGGGCATGTGTGACTGTTCAGCCACACTATTTAGGTTTTGGCTTCGCTCCATGTGACGTGAAATACATCATGATCGGCACCTTCGTCCAACCGTTCCTCATGCGTGATTGTTACGCGGACCTCAAACATTTCCCCCAGCCCTTCCAGCAGCCCAATCACAAATGCTGAGAGTCCGCGGCGATGGCTGCGGTAGTGCAGCCGCCGTTCCGTGGGTCCCAAATCTATGCACTCAAACATAGGCGGCTGGAGCTTTGGAAACATCATTACCACCCGAGTATGGAAGTTCGGTAGATTTTTCAAGAACTCCTCCAGGGTCCTTCCTCCAGACTTCATTAGATGGCCGTATTTTTTGAGTGCCGTGTCCAGCACCCACCAGCGGCCGAATTGGATCAGAATCACATCCGCCGGCTGTTCAAGCACCTCCGACGCAGCACCTACTAGCTTGTAAGTCAGCTCATCCGGGTAAGCATCATTCGAGATGAAGATCTCCTCCTCCACGCCAGCCTTGAATTTGACCCGCTGCCACGTCTCCTCTCCATGAATCGCAACAATGAGATCCATAATTGCGCTGTTGACCATTCCGTACATGATAAGAGAGGTGTCTGTTGTTGAGAAATATGATTTAATTGAGTAATAAAATTTAAGTTAACGATAAATGTCGGATCCTTATCATAACACCTGTTTTTTTGGGGTAACCCATTTTACCCGCCGCATCTGGAGGCGCAAAAAAGACCCTGTTGAGCGTCGTCCCAATCGTTGTGCGCAAGCGAATCTTGGCCGTCTAAATTTGCTACATAAACGTAATTCAGCAGTGATGCCTGCACCACTGACGAACCCAACGAAACAAAGAGATTTTCAAAAAAGCTTGTCCACGGCCATCGCTGCCGATCGCCGGGCGCTGCTGGAGCATCGACTCTATGGCCAATTGCGGACGCTGGAGAATCTGGCAGCATTCATGGAGCACCATGTGTTTGCGGTGTGGGATTTCATGTCACTGCTCAAGGCCCTGCAGGTGCGCCTCACCTGTGCAAACGTTCCGTGGCGGCCAGTTGGGAACGCCCAAGTGCGCCGACTGGTCAATGAGATAGTTCTTGGCGAAGAGAGCGATGCGCTGCCCACGGGTGGGGCGGCGAGTCACTTCGAACTCTACATTCTGGCCATGCAGGAGGCAGGAGCAAAAACAGTCCAGATCGAGCATTTCATCCGAGAGCTGGAGTCTGGAAAGACGGTTGCTGAGGCGCTGGAGCATTCGGGTGTGCCGGTTGCGGTGGGCGCATTTATCCGTCAGACTTTTGAGGTCATCGAGCGCGGGCGTCCGCATGAAATCGCCGCAGCATTCACCTATGGACGCGAGGATTTGATTCCAGAAATGTTCACCGAACTAGTCCATGGGCTGGAGCATCAATTCCCCGGCAAGCTGGCCACCCTGCGTTACTATCTTGACCGCCATATCGCGCTGGACGGCGACGAGCACGGTGAAATGGGCAGACAGATGGTGGCTCTGCTATGCGAAGGAGACGAACGCCGAGAGCTGGAGGCCACTCAGGCTGCGGTGAATGCCCTACGATCCCGAATAAGGCTCTGGGATGGCATCGCGCAGGCTATGCAGAAATCGGAAAAACCTGCGATTTTGGACCGTAGATAAAAACGTCCTCCACTTTCCCCAGCTGACGGAATGCTGGCTCAGCCCAAGATCGCCTCAGTCATGCGCATGGCTTGAACGTTGGGTTTCACATCATGCACCCGCACCAGTCGTGCACCTAGCTCGCGAGCATGGGCGGTGAGAGCAACCGTGGGCCAGTCGCGGTCCTCGATCTCATCAGACTCTAGTAGCCGAGCAATCATGCTTTTTCCAGCCCTGCATCACAATCGGAGGCTAAGCGTAGCATGGCGGGATCTCCGCGCAGACCCGTGACGTCATTAATGATATCAGCGCCAGCTTCCAAGGCCGCGCGGGCTACACTGGCCTTCATCGTGTCGATAGAAATGAGCGTCTTGGTTTCTGAACGCACCGCACGGATGACCGGTAAGACACGGCGTAGTTCTTCCGCTGCTTCGACCGGTTCCGCGCCAGGCCGGGTGGATTCTCCACCGATGTCTAAAATGTCCGCACCTTCACTGATGAGTCGCAGGGCATGTTCTACTGCGCGTCCTGTATCCAGAAAGCGTCCGCGCTGACTCAGGTCGTGATCAGTGCCATGAATGCGCCAGATAGATTTCATGTGGCTATTTCAGGCTAAAGTATCGTGAATGTAAAGCATCTGAATTACAGGAGACCGCGCCTGACGAGGGACTCCTCCATCGCACGCTCGACGAGGCGGACGGCTAATTCCTGTGTGGCATCATCCAGCAATTGATTGGCAGCTTTGAGCGCTTTGGCATCGTGCACGTCGGCATGAAGGGAAGCCCGCACATGACTCGCGGCAGTTTCAATGATCAGTCGTTCTTCATCGCTGACGGCATCGCCAAATTGGATCAGAGCTGCATCCACGGCTGGCAGGAGTTCTTCGGCTTTGAGTTTAGCCTCTGTCCAGATGCGTTCATTCATGTCTTCGATAGCGTATTCCACACTTTCAGAGATCATCTGCTCCACGCGCTCATCATCCACATCCACGGCGGTATTCTGGATTTCTAAAAGGGTGTCTGTGTTCGTAGCGGTATCACGCGCTAGCACCTGCAGGATACCATTGGCATCAATCGCGAATTGCACGCCGACACGCGCGCTCCCTTTTGCGCCAGCAGGGAAGGGGACCACCACGCGGCCAAGTTCCCAATTGTCCTTGGCTAACTCCCGCTCGCCCTGTAGCACACGGATCAGCATGTCCTGTTGGTTAGCCACCGCATTGGTAAACATTTCCCCCGCTTTGCAGGGAATGGTCGTATTGCGCGGGATGATGGTATTCATGAGCCCACCAAAGGTCTCGATACCGAGTGAGAGCGGAGTCACGTCCAGAAGCAGGACGTTTTTCAGTGAGCCGCTGAGAATGCCTGCTTGAATGACCGCACCGAGCGCCACTGCCTCATCAGGATTTTGTGAAATGTCAGGCTCTCGGCCAAAAATCTCCGCCACGTAACGCCGCACCAGGGGTATGCGTGTGCTACCGCCTACTAGGATAACAGCATCTAGCTCATCAGCCTTAACGCCTGCATCATTCAATGCCCGTAAGCAATGGCCCCTTGTGCGTTCAATAAATGGGCGCATCATTTTTTCAAACTCAGCGAGGCTAAGCTCCACGCTGAGACTGTTCGTGCCGTCATAAAAAGGTAGATCAATGCGTGTGCTATCCTCGGTGGACAGTCGCTTTTTCGCTACTTCAGCAACCTCGACAAAACGCACCGGATCAGCCCCTGCTGGGCAAAGGTGCTGCGCGAGAGCACGGTCGATGTCGTCTCCGCCCAGCTGTGTATCGCCAGCGGTGCTGAGCACTTGAAAGACGCCTTCGCGCATTTCCAGCACACTGATGTCAAAGGTGCCCCCGCCGAGGTCATAGACGGCTATTTTTTGTCGCTCGCTGAGTTTGTCGAGGCCGTAAGCAAGAGCTGCCGCTGTGGGCTCGCTGACGATGCGTTCCACCGTTAGGCCTGCCAGCTCACCTGCCTGTTTGGTAGCATTCCGCTGCGCATCATTGAAGTAAGCTGGCACGGTGATGACGGCCCTGCTTACCGTCTGCTCTAGCGCTCGCTCGGCAATCGCCTTGAGTCGTTTCAAAATCTCAGCTGAGACTTGCAGGGGCGTGGTTCCGATTTCGCTAAGCTGATACGGAGGTTTCCAATCACCCTCACCGGATCTGCGACCAATGAGCCTCTTCACACTCGTGACCGTACGTTTTGGCTCCAGTGCGCGCTTTCTCAGCGCAGCTGCACCGACGATGATGCTGCCATCTGCGGCATAGTTGACTGCGGACGGCGTCAGACGCTGTCCTTCTTCATCTGCGAGTAAGATAGGAAAGCCGCTGTCCACCACTCCGACGAGAGAGTTGGTGGTGCCGAGGTCGATTCCGAGAATAAGTGACATGCGTGAGAATGAAGGAGAAAAGCTGAAGGATAAAGAACGAACCTTGGCTGAGCGGAAGTTTCATGGACTCTGATTGCCAAAAGCGCTGACGTCTGGCAGAATTTCGACTCCATGCAGAACCTT
>JAPLUM010000044.1 GCA_026397605.1 Verrucomicrobiota bacterium
TCCCGCACATCCGCATCGATGAAGTGAAGATTCGCGGCCCGCTCATCGACGCATGGCCACCAGCTTCACAGCAGATCGTTTTGGGCAAAAAGCCCTTTGCTGCCGAAAACATGCGCGAAGTGCTGCAAAGCTTCGCCGACCGCGCCTATCGCCGCAAAGCCTCTAAAGACGAAATCGACCGCCTGATGGCCGTGGCGGACAAACGCATCCAAAGCGGTCGTACACCGCTCGAAGGTTTCAAAGCTGCCTTGAAGACCGCGCTCTGCTCACCGGGCTTCCTTTACCTCTCTCAAGAGACCGAGAAGGACTCGAAGAAGCTTACGAGCCACGCTCTTGCCTCTCGCCTGTCCTACTTCCTCTGGTCCACTCAACCAGATGCAGAGCTGATGAAGCTCGCGGAGCAAAACGAACTCACTAAACCCGAGGTGCTGCTCGCTCAAACTCGCCGTCTTCTAAAAAGCCCGCGCTCCGATGCCTTCGTCTCCGGCTTCCTCGATAGCTGGCTGAATCTGCGCAATCTCGGTGGCATGCCGCCGGACCGCAAAGAGTTCGAGGAATACTACTCGCAAGGCCTCGAACAAGCCTTCAAGACCGAGACGCGGATGTTCATGCGCGATCTCATCGAGCGTGATGCCAGCCTCGTGAACTTCCTCGACACCGACTACAGCTTCCTCAATCAAGCCCTGTCCATGCACTACGAACTCGGTGATCTAGGCGAGCCTGCCCGCGCCCACGAGTTCCGCAAAATCAGCTTCAAAAACAACAAACGCGGCGGCCTGCTCGGCATGGGTTCCGTGCTCACCATCACCGCCAACGGTATCGATACTTCGCCTGTCACCCGCGGTGTTTTCCTGCTCGAAAACATCCTCGGCACACCGCCGCCGCCACCACCGGACGACGTGCCCGCCATCGATCCCGATGTGCGCGGAGCCAAGTCCATCCGCGAGCTGCTCAGTAAGCACCGCGAATCCCCCAACTGCTACGGCTGCCATCAAAAGATCGACCCACTCGGCTTTGCCCTCGAAAACTTCGACGCCATCGGCGACTGGCGAAACAGCATCGAAAAAACCAAGATCGACTCCAAAGGCGAACTCCCCAGCGGCGAGAAGTTCGACGACGTAGCCGGTTTGAAAAAGATCCTCGTTCAGCGCAAAGACCTCTTCGCGAAAATGCTCACCGACCGCCTCCTCACTTACGCCTGCGGTCGCCGCATAGGTGCCCTCGATGAAGCTGTCGTGGAGAAGATCGTCGCTGATCTCCCCAAGAAAGAATACGGCCTCCGCTCCCTCATCGAAGCCGTGGTGATGAGTGAGCTTTTCAGAAACAGGTGAGATTCTTGAAGACTGCTCCATCTAAAATCCTGCTGGATTTCAACACTCTCGAATTGAGTTTCGAACGCACCGCAGCTTGCATCCTTGACTTCGAGTGCTGTTCTAACGATATGCCTGAGTCAATTGCCCAACCATGATTCATTCGTCGTGCGTTCTCTTGGCGAGTTTTCTCGCGATGGGCCTTGTTGAGAGCCTCTCGGCGCAAGAAATCGCTGCGGGAAGCGGTCAAGGCCTTTTAACGACTTGTGAAGCCATACGCGAGCTGAAGCCAGCGCAGGCAGATTCTGGGCTGGAGGTGCGGCTAGAGGGTATCATCACGGTGGTGCCGACGACTGCCCCTTCTGGCCTGATCATGCAGGATGAAACAGCGGGCATTTGGATAGATCTGACGACAGCGCGGAAAAATGGGGTGCTGGGCACGGGCAGTTTGACCCCATTCAAGCAACTGGCAGTGGGAGATCGCGTGAGGATGGAAGGAGTGACGGAGCGCGGCGGCTTTGCCCCGGTGCTGCTGCCGCGCAGCGTGGAGGTGCTGGCTAAAGGCTGCCCACTGCCAGATGCACCTGGGGTGACGGTGCCTGCGCTGGTCTCTGGCAAGCATGATGTGCAGCGGGTGAAGTTTACTGGCGTGATTCAGGAGTCTTCGGTGGGTGGACAGAGCACTGCGCAGCATCACATCTTGAGAATCGCCAATTCGGGTGGTTCTTTTCTCGTGCGTGTGCCACGCAAGGCTCTGCCGTCAGAGGAGGCACTGCTCGATACACAGGTATCCGTCGCAGGCACGATGATCTCCATGCATAATAGCCGCGCAGAGATGGCAGGAGGAATCATTGTCACGGATCGTGTGAGCGATGTGCAGGTCCTCCATCAGAGCTTGCCTCCAGAAAAGGCTCCATCGCTTTCCTTAACCTCGCTTCGGCCTTTTGAGGCGGGTGGTTTTTCTTCATTTCGGCGGCGCATTGTCGGAACGGTGACTTTTTGGCAGCCGGGTCAAAGACTCATGCTGCAAGAAGGCAATGCCGCAGTGGAAGTAACGACCAGCAGCGTGCAGCCCATTGCGATAGGCAGCGTGGTCGAGGCAGCGGGATTTGTCAGCCGTCCAAATCCAATTTGTCGGCTGGAAAATGCGGTCTTGCGCGTTCTTCGGGCTGGAGAGTGTCCGGCAGCGGTGCCGCTGTCTTTCCCAGAGTTGCTAGATGCGAGCCGAAGGAAGCATGTGCGAGAATGGCAACGTGCCGTTTTTGATTATCATTATCGCTTGGTGCGGCTCACGGGCACGTTGGTGGATGTGTCAGGGGATTCTTCGCAGACTGGGCAAACTCTGCTACTGCGCAGTGGCGGGCTGCTACTACCAGTGCGTTGGGATGCAGCTCCGGCGACCTTTGGTAATGACTGGCGGCCCGGCAGTGAGTTGGCAGTGACTGGCATCGCACTAATGGTGCCGCCGAGTGGCTCCAAGGAACCCTATGAACCAAGCGGTAATGGAGACGTGTCTCTGCTGATGAGAGATGCCGATGATGTGCAGGTGCTCACGGCTGCCTCTTGGTGGACAAGGCAGAGGCTCATGAATGTGGCCTGGGCCGGTGCGGCACTTATCCTGGGCATTCTTGGGTTAACCTGGGAGCTTTCACGTCGAGTGCGCAGACAGGCGGCAGAGCTGGCTGGT
Source organism: Verrucomicrobiota bacterium (assembly GCA_026397605.1). Lineage (GTDB taxonomy): Bacteria > Verrucomicrobiota > Verrucomicrobiia > Verrucomicrobiales > Verrucomicrobiaceae > Prosthecobacter. Next base: position 2,998 of record JAPLUM010000044.1, read on the forward strand.
CGGATCGCCCTCCAAAATGAGGCTGAAATCAGCTTTCATGCAACACTGGCAGAGCGGAACCGGCTGGGGGCGGACATGCATGACGGCCTTCAGCAATTCCTCGCAGGACTCTCCATGCAGCTGGAGGCCGCGCACGGCTCCCTAGAAATGGGCCGAGATGCCGCTCCTGCACTCCAGGCCGCTCGGAAACTACTCCTCACTCTGCGGGAGGATTTCCGCAATTGCCTGAATGCCCTGCGCGACACCCAGGCGGAGATGCACATCCCAGACATCCTAGAGCGCACCTCGGCGATTATCCGCGCCTGCCACCCAGTTGAAGTCCGCGTAGAGGTGCAGGGCACACCCGTGATGCTGCCGGGCAATGCTGTGGCCAATCTGATGCTCATCGTTCAAGAGGCAGCCAGCAATGCCGTCCGCCATGGCAAGGCGCAGAATATCGTCCTGCACTGTCAGTTCACCGAGGCGGCAGTCATGGTCGAGGTGGCCGACGATGGGAGCGGCTTCGACCCCGAGACCATCCCTACCGATGCCAATCAATACGGCATGCCAAACATGCATGAGCGGATTGATCGACTCCACGGAACGCTCACCATCACCAGCCAGCCCGGCCAGGGAACTCGGATCACGGCCCGTATGCCATTACCCATTTGTGGCATCGCGTAGTTCACCAGCTTCGTTATTCCAGAGTCATGAACTCACCCATTCGCATCCTGCTCGTCGATGATCACCCCGCCATTCGCGCAGGAGTGGCCGCCATGCTCACCCTGTATCCAGAGTTTGCCATCGCCGCCCAGGCATCCAATGGAACCGAGGCGCTACTCCTGCATGAACAGCACCGCCCCGCACTCACCCTCATGGACGTGCGGCTACCGGGAATGGACGGCATCCAGGCGCTCTGTGGCATCCGCGCAGTGCACCCTCAGGCCCGTGTCATCATGCTTAGCTCTGAGGCTCTCCAGGCGGATGTTTTCCGCGCCATGGAGGCCGGAGCCTGCGGCTATCTGGTCAAAACAAGCTCCCATGCACACTTCGCCCGCGAGCTGCACCACGCGCATCAGCATGGCTGGTGCCAGCCCTTCACACCGGAGGCCCGGCAGGCGGAAAAGGCCATGCTTCACCGCCTCACTCCTCGCGAGCTAGAGGTCCTCTCCTGCCTACGCCGTGGTCTTTCCAATGCTGACATCGGTCAGACTCTCGGCATAAGTCCAGAAACGGCGATCACGCATGTAAAATCCTTGCTCGTAAAGCTGAATGCTGCCAACCGGACAGAGGCGGTCTCGCTCGGCTATGAGACTGGGCTTTTGCGAGTGGAGGGGATGCAATCCTAGCCACTAGTTCATGGCCACAGGGAAAAAATCACCAGCACCGCACTAAAAGTGTGGAGCAAATCCCCCCATTTCTGGGGATAGCAAAAGGGCGCTCACCTTGGCACGATGTAAGCGTCAAATTAGCTTCCCCCCTGCTATGCAACGCACATTACCCTTCTGTTTCTTCTTATTAGTCGCCGCACTTTCATGCCTGAGTGCCGGACGAAGCATGGCTCAATTCGCCTGGAATGGCAATGCGGATGCGACTTGGAGCGGAGCCAACTGGACCACGATGCCTCCTGCAAGCAGTGGGTCTGGCGCTCTGACATTCAGTGCTGGTAGCCTTACTGGCGCGGCGGTCCGCAGCACTAATAATGATCTTACCGGCTTCACCGCCACGGGCATCACTCTCAACCACACGGCTGGTGGCGGCATCATGTGATTAGTCTGAGCGGGCTGGTTTTAGACGGAGACCGGACTATTTCTCTCGGCAACAACAACAACCTGACTATCAGCAGCCTAATCAGCGAAACAGGGGGCTCACGCGCCCTCATTAAAAATGACGCTGGCACGGTTTCACTCACCAACACGGCCAACTCCTTCACAGGGGCGTTTTCGGCGGAGCGTGCCTTTGTTAACATCAGCTCCCTTCAGCCTTCGGGCACGAACAGCTCTATCGGAGCGGGTAATACGATCAATTTCGGCTCGACGAGTTTTCAGGGCACTCTCACCTTAAGTGCAGGAGCTGTCGCTCCCAGTGGCGTGATCAATCGCACCATCAATCTCGCGACTGGAAATGGCGGTACATTCGGCAACGACAGTTCTAATCCAGTCACCTTTAACGGCGGATTTACCGTAGCAAGCGGCACCAAGACTTTTACACTCCAAGGAAGTAATACGGGTGCCAATGACTTTCAGAGCACCATCGTAAACCCTACGACGAGTGGGACTATTGGCTTCTCCAAGGCTGGTAGCGGCAATTGGACTCTTTCGGGACCGAATACTTACACTGGCATCACCATCATCCAGGCGGGCACTCTCAACGTAGCGACCATCGCCGATAGTGGTTCGAGCAATCTGGGGCTGGGCACCACGATGCGGTTCGGTAACACGACGACTACTGGAACGCTTAACTACACGGGAAGCGGCAACAGCACAGTGCGCACCATCCAGATCGGTAGCAACAATACCACCACCCCAGCTAATACGGACACTGGAGGTGCTACGATCAACAACAATGGCACCAGTGGCGCTCTCATCTTCAGCGCTTCAACGTTTAATGCTCAGCAGACAAACGCCGCCACAGGCGTTGGCGCAAATCGTGTTCTTACTCTCGGTGGCAGCAATACGGCAGCCAACGAGATATCCGGTATCATCCAGAATAACCTCGTTACTTCTCCAGCCACAGGCACTGCCACCGTTGGTGTCACGAAAGCCAATGCGGGGCGCTGGATTCTTGCCGGGGCCAACATCTATACTGGCACCACCACCGTCAGCGGCGGTGTTTTGCAGCTGAACAGCGCAACCGCTCTCCCCGGCGGCATCGGTGCCACGGGAGGCACCAGTGGCCTGACCCTCAGCGGCGGCGTCCTTGGCCTTGGCAATGGCAATTTCACCCGTGCGCTGGGCGCAGGAGTAGACCAGGTCCAGCTCACCGCAGACAGCTCTGGCTTCGCCGCCTACGGCGCGGACCGCATCGTCAATCTCGGCGGAACAAGCACTGCCCTCACATGGGGCAGCGGTAGCTTCATGACAACGGGAAGTACCCTCGTGCTCAGTCACCCTACAGCTACGCACACCTTGGATTTTCAAAATCCTATCGCATTCGGCACGACTCTCCGCACCTTCCGAGTCGAGAATGGTGCCGCTACCGTGGATGCCAGATTGAGTGGCGCGATCACCTCCGGTGCCGCCACAGCCTTCGCCAAAGCAGGTGCTGGCACTTTGGAGCTGACCAACACTGGCAATGCCTGGACGAATCTCACCTACATCGACAGCGGCACACTCAGGCTGGGTGCCGCCGATGTGCTTCCCGGCATCACTGTCGAGCTCAAACGCGGCCTAGTCGCCAGTGACACAAACCCAATTTTGGACCTCAATGGCTTCAGCGACACCATTG
>JAPLUM010000133.1 GCA_026397605.1 Verrucomicrobiota bacterium
GCCGAAGACCTACAAGATGGACTACGGCCAGGAAGAAGCCGCCGCCCGCTTTGGCGACGATCCCCGCGTCTATCTCACCACCGCCACCCATTTTGAAGGCGATGAAAACGGCAACGTCAAAGCCGTCCACGTCGTTAATGTCGAGTGGAAGAAGGACGACAAAGGCAACTTCGGTCCGCAAAAGATCCCAGGCACAGAGAAAGTCCTGCCTGCGCAGCTCGTCCTCCTAGCCATGGGCTTCCTGGGCCCTGAGCAGCCCTTGCTGGATGCCCTCAACGTCGAGCGCGACGCCCGCACCAACATCAAAGCCGAGCACGAGAAATACACCACCAGCCTGCCCGGCGTCTTCGCCTGTGGCGACTGCCGCCGCGGTCAAAGCCTCGTCGTCTGGGCATTCAACGAAGGCCGCGGAGCTGCCAGAGAGTGTGACCGGTTCCTCATGGGCCAGACGGACTTGCCGTAAAAGGCCATTGAGCTCAAAACAGCCTCCTATTAAAAACCCAAGACTCATTGCAGCCTTGGTTTTTTTGTTGTCTAAAATTCACTCAACTCGATTTCATGAGAATCTGTGAAACACTAACGGGAGAACTGCACATTCATATGTAACTGGGCAAAGGTGCCGACCACGACGACGGTACTTCCGGTCATGTATATTCGCACCCGTGATCACTGATGCCTTTGACGACGACGTTTGGCAGACCTTATTTTGACTAGCCGTGCCAGCGAGGCTTATGGGTTTTCCCAACGTTGTTTTAGATCTTCGATCACGTTCATTCCATTTGGAGGTCCAGGAAATCCCGTGGGGATAGGCTGTAAGATCTTGGGTGGCGCGGGATCATTGACATGAGGTGAGGCTTGGTCAGGGATGGGATTCAAGGACCGTGGAGCTTTATCCAGAACAAACTGATAGGGTATTTCATCATGCCGCTGTAAGTTCCTGAGGGAATTGGCTACTTGGACGTACATTTTAACGATTGAAGGATGACTATCCTCATGGTGGTTTGCAAAGATGATCAGGGCTTCTTTTTGAAGGCTTAGTGCCTGCTCATGATCGCCCTTATCTTTGAAAAGCAGAGCGAGATTGCCCAGACACTGGGCTTTTTGAATATGACCCTCTTCAAGAACTCTGACACAGTCGTCAAGAAGCAGTCGGAACAAGGCTTCAGCTTCAGAAATTTTGCCCATCCTACGCAGCAGTTCAGCTTGACCGTTGCGAGCATCGATTGCGGCTTCAGTCTGCATGTAGGCATGTTTCTTGTAGACTGAAATGACCGTTTCGTATTCCCTGGCGGCATCGACGTAGCGCTTTTGGGCCTGAAGTTGATGGGCTAGTTCTGTCCTGGCACGCATCGTTTCGGGGTGAATGGGGCCATCTTCATTCAGCTTCTTGGCAAGGACGGATCTCGACGCCAAGGACGTCATGTCCTGGCCTTCCGCAGTAAGAGCGAGTTTGCTGAGTAATTGCTCACATGATGTGGTCTGCGGATGATTCAACCCCAGGGTTTTTCTGTTAACTGCGAGAACGGATGAACAAAGCTCTCTGCTTTCTTTCATGCGGCCTACATTATACAAAAAACTCGCCAGACAATAACCGTGATACAATGTGCCGGCATTCTGTGATCCAAAGGCTTTTTCACTAGTGGCAAAGATGGATCGTCGTTCCTTTTCTGCTTCTTCCATTTTGCCTGCCTCTTCTAGGATGCCTCCCAGAGTAGCTCTACCGTTAAGAGTCTTTGCATGTTGAGTCCCTAGTTCTTTCTCCCTCCCCAATATAACCTTCCGTGCGATGGTCTCAGCTTCCTCAAGTTGTCCTAGATCTAATAGATCAGCGGCTAAGTTAATATAAGCATCCAAAGTTTTCGTGTCATTGGGGCCTAACAAACGAGTCCTCGATTCAGCTACCAATCGGTGCTGCTCAGCAGCATCTGAGTAAAGTTTTTGACCGCCCAATGCATTGCCTAAGTTGTTGCGATTTTCCAGCAAACGTAATTCATCCAATGGCGGGTTGTTTTTGCGGATGTCAATGATGGCTCTCAAAAGCTCTGCGGCTTCTGCACTCTTCCCTTGGGCATGTAAAGATGCCGCCAAATCATTTTGCACATTTAATGTATCCTTATGCTCCGACCCAAGTTGCTGACGAAACGCATCGTAAACGGTGCGAAATTGCTCGATGGCTTCTGCATACTTTTTCTCGTGAAAGAGCTGGGCACCGAACTCA
>JAPLUM010000488.1 GCA_026397605.1 Verrucomicrobiota bacterium
AGCGGAGGGAGTCGGAGAAAGGGAAGTGTCCACTCATAGCTTAAGCAGTGGTTATGGTAATTTGTACAGCGCTATCTTCATTATATAGCCACTCTGTCATTCAATGTTGTCCATGCGTAAGCCCTGACAAGTAGCTGCCACCCATGAGCAGGTAACCCAGTGCCAGCATGATCCTCACCGGCCAAGTGCGAGTTACCGCAGACAGCGGCACTTCCAGCAAGCAGATCATCACACCATTGAGCGCCAATACTGTGCCAGTCCAATGGGAAGGCAGGTGATTGTGATCAAAGTGCAGTGGGAAAGTGCTGCTGGTTTGGCGAAAGATCCAGGCTACCAGCAGGCAGGTCGCAGCTAGAATGAGAAAAGGTTTGTTCTGCCGGATGGAGGCCAACGCCTGCCCCCAGCCAGCCTGATGAGCCGCTGTTTTCTCTCCACGCGGCAGGTAAGTCCAAGCCACGACACCAAAGAAGACGGAACTCGCGGCATCCACCACGAATAACCAAAAGAATGAACTCTCAGCCAGCCAACCCGCCACAGCAGGACCAAAAGACCAGCCCAGATTAATCGCGAACCTTTGGACCGAATAAGCCAGGACGCGCTGAGAAGGCGGCACGATGTCTTGCAGCAGCGCACTGCCGGCAGGCGAACCCGCCTCAGATACCACGGCAGTGATGAAGGCCAGCCAGCTAAGCACACGCCAATCCGTAGCCTGAGACAAAGCCATCATGCAGGCAGCACCCGCTAGCGCCGAGAGCCCGAGTGTGACATTTCGCCCCAACCGATCCGCCAACCAGCCACCAAGCGCTGCGGCAAAGACGCCACCCGCTGAATACGCAGCCACAGCCCAGCTAGCCTCAGCAGTAGAGTGACCGCTGCGGGTGATGTAAAGAGTCAGAAAAGGCCAGACAAAAAGTCCGAACCGGTTCACAAAAGTAGCGCCGATGAGGATCCAGAAGGGTCTCGGTAAAGCGCAAAGAGCAGAATAAGTGGAAGACATGAGAAAAAACAAAAAGGGCCGAACTTTCGATGAAGCCCGGCCCGCAGAGGGTTTGGTTGAGTGACTGGATGAGATCGTTTATCGTCGAGAATCCAGACTGCGGGAGGGGCCTTGGGGGCGGATGACACGCTTGCTATTTCGAAGCACTGCCAGGCATGAGACATCATGCCATGCGACTGCCAATCCCTGTGAGGAGGCAGCTGGATGGATGGTGCTGGGCGATGTCATGGGCTCGATACTCTATGCGATTAACCATTTGTCAAACATCGTCTTCCTTTGCTGGCAATGACAGGCGTTTGATGCAATACACACTCTGTATGGCTCTTAACGTTCGTCTCTTCATCTGGTTCCGCCTGCTATTTAACTGCCGGTTCTACTATCCGATCTTCACGATTCTCTTTTTGGATCTAGGACTGAGCATTGGTGAGTTTGCCGCGCTGAATGTCATTTGGGCCATTACGATTGTGCTGCTGGAGGTGCCTTCTGGAGCACTCGCAGATCAGTTTGGTCGGCGGCGACTCGTGGTGATTGCCGGCTGGCTCATGGTCGCAGAAATGGGGGTGCTCTGTCTGATGCCAGTCGGTAATCATGACGTTGTTTTGTGGCTCTTTGTTCTGAATCGTATCCTCAGCGGCGCTGCAGAAGCCTGTGCGAGCGGTGCCGATGAGGCTCTAGCGTATGATTCTCTGCCAGAGGCCGAGCGCACGACTCTGTGGCCAAAAGTGATGTCCAAATTGAGCCGGGCCATGGCCATCGGCTTCATCATTTCTTCCATCAGTGGCTCGGTGCTTTATGATCACTCGCGAGTGACCGCCATTTTGAGCTGGATCGGCATCTCAGACCTAGATCGTACATTGACGATGAAAATTCCGCTCCTACTGAATTTCTTCACTGGCATTGCCTGTCTCATCGTTTGTTCGTGGATGACTGAGGTTGCGCCGCCAAATGATTCAGAAAAACCAAAGGGCAATTGGCTTGCTCAGACTCGTGCCGCCTTTCTCGGCATTGTAGAAACAGCGCGCTGGGTTTGGAGCACTCCAGCAGCTGTCTCCATTCTGATACTTGGTGTGGTCTTTGATAGTGTGATTCGACTCTTCCTGACTGTGGCCAGTAATTTTTATCGACTCGTTGGCATCACCGAGGCTTGGTATGGCGTCATTGGCACCGTGGCTTCTCTTCTTGGACTTGTGACAGCAGGCTTGATGGAGCGCTGCTCAGAGCGCTGGTCCATGGCACGGAATTTCACTTGGCTGGCCGTTGTCGTCTTTGCCAGCCTCCAGGCAGCCGCACATCCGCAGTCAGGCTGGCTGGGCGTTGCTCTGATCATGCCACTGATGCTTGGCATGAGGTTCCTACACTTCTTCCTCTCCCATTATTTAAATGCGGTCGTGGACTCGACCCGCCGAGCTACTGCCCTGAGCTTCCGTGGATTGACGATGAATCTAGCCTATGGCGTGATGACGCTGCTCTTTGGCTGGCACACCCATTGGCTTTCTCACCAGCTCAATATACCCGCCGAAGACTCCCGCGTCTTCGCCGCCAGCCTGACCTGGTGGCCCTGGTGGTTCGCTGGCACGCTTGGCGCAGCGCTTCTTTTCATGCGGCTGCGTAGGAGGTGAGTCTGCGTCGCTAAGCTTGCTCCACTGCATGAGGTGTGCAGAGACTGTGGCCCTGAATGATCAGACCCTGATCCTCACGCATACCTAGCCCAACGGCATCTCTGCCAACCATCCATACGCCAAATTGCGGCATGTGTCCGTCAAACTGTGGACTCACAGCCATCTGCTGGTGAATCATCTTTTGTTTAGAAAAGTCACCCTTTGTTTGCTGCAAGACATCGACTCCGGATCGGATGAGAATGTTATGTCCTTCACGACCAAAAATTGGTTTGCTTACCCATTTACCAGCCTGAGGTGGATCAGAATCAAAACAAGGCAGCAAGGCTGGATGATCAGGAAATAATTCCCAGAGCAGCGATAGCAGCGTTTTTGACGAGAGCAGATGCCGCCATGGAGGCTCCACAAAACGGCAATGGGTTGATTTGAGATGTTTGGAAAATGGCTCATTCAGCATCCAGTCCCAAGGGTAAATTTTCCAACAGCACTCTATCTCTTGATCGTCTGCATCGACAAAGGACTGACTACGCTTGTTCCAACCGATGCTGTGCAGCGCAAGTAGGGTTGCGTCCAAACCTGCCTCACGAATGATTCCAGCCATGAGGTGGGCGGTCCCAGCCACTTCACTGAATCGTGGTCTCCATGCGCAATGCACATGCTGAATTCCGCTGATGCGCCATGATTCGACAAGGCTTCGCCTGAGATCATTCCATTGTGATAACTCGGGTAACTGTGTCCGCTGCCATTCGCGTTGAATGACCATCGTTTCTACGAGCGTGAGAGCTGCGTCAGGATTGTACTCAATGAGTTTCATCTGCCCATTTTCGTCCATCATGAAGTCGAAACGTCCAGAGAGACTCCAGTCACCGCGCTCGTAAGATTGGCGGAGTATGGGCACCCATTCGTTGGCAATACCACAACGGCTCCATAAAGAGTGACGCAAAACATGCTCCACAGCTTTTTGATAGAGGACGTGGATCTCCTCTGCTGTATGTTTAAGTTCGGAAATTTCATCTTCCTTGAGTATGTAAGCTATGCATTCATTCCAAGCGCAAATGCCATCCTGCAAATGCCAAACACAGCCCTGGTTTTCGATCAAGGTTTTCCAATCAGGTCTTGGCTGGAACGTAACCCGCCTCATGAGCCGCTTGTTCGTCCACTGGAACCTCCAAAGCCAGATCGTTTCGGGTATTCATTATAATAGTGTTGTCTCATAGGATCCGCAGCAAACCAGAGTCTATTGACACGATCTACCTCGTCTGGTTGCGGAATAGAAGTCGTTACTACTCGCTGGTCTGGTTCAGCATGCCAGATACCATCCCAATTGTAACCCTTTCCTTCTCGATAACTATTCCATGGCTCTGGATACCATACGCCAGAGGTGGCATGATAGTAGCCCACATCGCTAACATGATGATTGTTCGCATACTTAGTCTCCTTGGTTACGGCTCGCCGTGCATTTAGCCGCCATTCATCCACTTTTTTGGACAACAGATTCGCCATCACCATTGAGATAAAGGCTAGTGCCATGAAAATATAGACTAATGCCATCGGTGATTCCTGAAACCAGTCTTGCATTTTCCAAGTTAATCCCAAAACATACCCGCGCCAATATCAATTAGACGTAGTCCACCGATAGCTAAACGCAAAACGCGGATGCCTTTCGACATCCGCGTTGAGTGATTGATATGAAGAGACAGCGATTACTCAGCAGCGACTTCTTTAGCTTTTTTCGTGACGCGCTTTTTCGGAGCAGCAGCGACTTCTTCAGCCGGAGCTTCGACTTCGACTGGGGTCACTTCGGCTTCGAGTGCCTTGGTGGTCTTTGGCACGTAAGCGTCCACCCACTCGATGAAAGCCATCGGGGCAGAGTCGCTGCGGCGTTGACCGAGCTTGGTGATGCGGGTGTAGCCACCTTTGCGATCCTTGGAGGCGACCGAGATCTCCTCAAAGAGTTGCTTCACTGTGGATGGATGACGCAGTGAGGATACAGCCGTGCGGCGTGCGTGGAGATCTCCACGCTTACCGAGGGTAACCATCTTCTCTGCAAGTGGGCGCACAGCTTTGGCCTTGGCCAGAGTGGTGCGAATGCGGCGGTGCTCGATGAGGGCACACACGAGGTTGGCCAGCAGGGCTTTCCGGTGGGAGGCTTTGCGCTGGAGTTTGGGAACTTTTCTTCCGTGGTTCATAACTTCTTTTTCTGTCTAGGGGATGGTTCGTCAGGGATATTATTCGTCGTCGTCGCCATCTGGGATGTGGCTGTCGATGAGGTTGGCGAAGCCAGCTGCATCGGCGTCTTCGTCTTCGTCGTCGATGATGCTACCACCACGGGCGAGGAGGGATACTCCGCCTGGGTTGGCTTCAAGCAACGCTGCGTCGAACTTCATGCCGAGAGACAAACCAAGCTCGGAGAGCTTTTCTTTGATCTCGGTGAGAGACTTCTTGCCGAAGTTGCGGATGTTGGCGTTGTTCAGGCAGTTGGCAGCACGGACGGAGAGTTCGATCTCGTTGACGCTCATATTGAGCAGCTTGCGGAGTTCGCTGTTTTCTTCGGTTTGTGCTTCTGGAGCGGCTTCAAACTCGATGGCCTTGTCGTCATAGTTAACGAAGACGTCGAGGTGATGGCGAAGGATGGCGGCAGATTGCAGCACGGCGTCACTAGGAGCCACGCGACCATCTGTCCAAACGTCGAGCACGAGCTTGTCGTAGTCGGTGTTTTGGCCCACACGGGTATTTTCGACAGCATACTTGACGCGAGTCACTGGGCTGTAAATGGAGTCAATCGGGATCACGCCAATCGGAGTGTCGGCGCGCTTGTTTTCTTCCCAGGTGGAGAAGCCACGGCCAACACGCACTTCGAACTCGCACTCAAACTTGGCTTTGCGGTCCAAGGTGCAGATCAGGAGGTCTTTGTTGATGACTTCGTAGTGGTTGTCATCTTTGATGTCGCCAGCGGTGACGGCACCTTCTTTATCCACCGTGATGGAGAGTAGACGTGGCTCCTTGGCTTCACTGTGGTGCTTGAATTTGACCTTCTTCAGGTTCAAAACGATCTGCACCACGTCTTCCAGCACGCCAGGCAGCGTGGAGAATTCATGCTCAGCACCGCGAATTTTCACGGAGGTGATGGCGGCACCTTCCAAGGAGGAAAGGAGGACGCGACGGAGGGAGTTCCCAATCGTGTGACCGTAGCCTTTATCAAAAGGTTCTGCGGTGAACTGGGCGTAGTTATCGGTGGCGGTAGCCTCGTTGCGGACGAGGCGATTCGGCATTTCGAATCGTGCTAAGCGTACTGACATGTGTTTTTCTAAGGTGACCGGGTTACCTTCAGACGAGCAATCCACTGACTCAAAGAGTCAACAGACCTGAAGACCGACGGCGAATTTCTGGAATGGCTCGCGAGGGGTGGGGATTATGGAAGCCTTGATTCAGATTGCAAGTGCCGTTTTATCTCAAAATTGAGAATTTTAAGACGCTCGCCATTTAGAAAAAACACGGGCAAAAGGTCATTTTGCTGGTGGAGTCAAGGTAACACCCGACATCATGGCCTTGAGCCGTGTGATCGTTTCAGCCTGCTTTGGATCATTGGCAAGGTTGGTGAACTCCCCTGAATCAGCCTCATGATCATAGAGTTCCACTCCATCCCGTGCATCGTTCCACTCTGTGTAGCGCCAGCGGGGAGTGCGCACACTCCTGCCCCAGATCTCTGCCGACTTCCCACGGCGCGCTTCAGTAAATGCAGCCTCGTGCAGCGTCGCCGCGGGATCATCCAGCAAAGGACGCAGACTTTTACCCTCCAGATGATCCGGTGCTGGCAGGCCGGCCAAATCACAAACTGTCGGGAGCAAATCGAGCAACTCGATCAGGCTGGAGCTGCTTTTCCCATTCCCCTTGGCACCTGGGGCGCAGACAATGAAGGGCACCCGTGCTGATTCCTCGAACAAACTGCGTTTATGCCAAAGTCCGTGTTCTCCGAGATGCCAACCATGATCACTCATGAAGATGACAATGGTATTCTCCGCCAAACCCAGACGCTTCAACCCATCCAAAACACGCCCTGCCTGAGCATCCATGTAGCTCACCGTTGCCAGATAAGCGCGGATCGCTGCACGACGCTGCTCTGGAGTAGCACGCACGGCATAGCTTGGAACTCCACCATTGCGGGCTGGCAAAGGAATGTCGGCTTCGTCGTCAGCAGGCTCAGTCGGCAGCGTGATCGACTCCATCGGATACAAATCAAAATACTTGGCAGGAGCCACGAGCGGCAGATGTGGACGATGAAATCCGACAGCCAGCAGGAAAGGTTTAGCCGCATCACGATGCTCCAGCCATTCAACGGCGCTGCGGGCAAGGCTACCATCGACGAGATCATCGTCAGTACCCAGGCTTTCGTTCCAGGCCAGGCCTTCCTTCTTTCCCCTGCCCTCAAGTTTCACCTCAGTCTCGCGGGCTTTAGGATAAGGTCGCTCATCTTTAAAAGGCGTGCCAAAATCCCAAGCTTGAGGATCGTCCATACTTTCATCGCCTGAAGGCACCCCGAGGTGAAAGATCTTCCCGCAGCGCGCTGTCGCATAGCCATGCGTGCGGAACCAGTGCGGCAGGGTCATCACATCAGGAATATTGCGATAAAGATTGTCCTCATTGTTCGTCACCTCCGTAGTGCGCGGGCGAAGCCCCGTCATAAAGGAAGCCCGCGAAGGATTACAGTGCGGGAACTGGCAATAAGCCTTTTCAAACAACACCCCACGCTTGGCCAGCGCATCAATGTTCGGCGTCCCCTTAACGATGACTAACTGAGGATCCTTCCGCGTCTTGAGAAACAGGCCTCTCTTCGGAGATTAAGAGGACGCACTGAAACCGTTTATGAGCTCTTTTTTGGGATCCCTCGGTTATTTACAGTCCCGGGCATCATGGCAATGCATAGCGGTCAGTCTTGTGTGAATGGACATCTACGACACAGAGTTCGCGACCGCCGCCAGTTAAGAAGTGGGTTCCCCACTGAGGAGTCTTTGTGACGCGCCCGATCTGCTTACCAGCACGATCATAAACGGTGACGCAATCCTTACTTCCAATGGACAAGAGCCTGCCATTAAAACCGCCCAGCACGGCAAAGGGGGAAAAGGGTATGACAAACATGTCCGTTGGCAATCCTTCGGCATTGTAAAACGTGATGCTGAGCTCAGAGAAATCAGGATCACCAGAGTTCGAAAGCACGGCAAATGTGCCATCGTCTGCAAAGGCTGCTGTTTCGGGATGGCCTAGCCAGCGGCGATCTGGCCGCCGTTCGATTTTACGGAACTCTTTCCCATCTTCCTGAAACAGCGCGATGGCCTCATAGC
>JAPLUM010000875.1 GCA_026397605.1 Verrucomicrobiota bacterium
CATTGGTTCAATCCGCTCGTGTGGTTCGTCGTGTCGCGCTTCCAGGCCGACCGTGAGCTGCGTTGCGATGCCGGCGCGCTCGCGCTGCTCTCGCCCGCCGAGCGTTTGGACTACGGGCACACGCTTCTCCGCATCCAAGAAACCTTTTTCGCACCACCAGCCATTGCAGGGTTGGCTCCATGTGTGCGTAACCATCCCACCCTGCGCCAACGCATCCTCATGATCACCCACCCAACCACCCGCCAGCCCTGGCTCCACGCGCTGCTCGTCCTCACGCTCAGCATCCTCATTTGTTATTCCTTCACCACCGCCCGTGCGCAGGAAAAAGAAGTCCCCGCTAAAGTCCGTGAAGGCGAAACCATCAAAAAACCCGCTCCCTCTGACAAGACCGAAAAGTCCGACTCTCCCGACAAAAAGCCCGCCATGAAAGATGGCGAACGCGAAGGCGGCAAACCTTCCGCTGAACGCGACGGAGGCACCAAAAAAACCGGCATGCGTGACGGCGAAGGCAACAAAAAGTCCGCCAGCGGCGATGGTGAAGGCAGCCGAAAAACCGGAATGAAAGACGGAGAGAAGCCCAGGACCAGTGAACGCGATGGCGAGAAGCCACGCACGGGCGAACGTGATGGTGAAGGCATGAAGAAACCCGGAGCTCGCGATGGCGAGGGCAGCACCAAGCCCCGCAAAGGCGAAGGTGACTCCGCCTCTGTGGAAAGCGACGAGGTCATCACCATGCACGTCACCGCCAGCGGCGACACCATCCTCATCAACGGCGAAAAACACCCCACCAGCGGCCTCCGTGGCTTCCTCATGAACTACCTCCCCGAGCACCCCGGTGCCAAAGTCATCATCTCCGGCGACGAAGACGTTCAACTCAAATCCCTCCATCAAGTCGTCGATGCCGTCCGCGACAACGGGAACAAAAATGTTGGTATCAAGGCGGAGTAAGTTTGCGAGTCATCGCCACGCCTCCTAAAACTAGATAGTTCCAAACAACTTCGAAGTCACAAGGATCAACCATGCCATGGGTACACTAGTCATCACGTCCTCGGTTTTGATGCTGATCACATTGATGTTGATCGAGTTCATTTCTGAGCGCCGGATGACTGCTTTTGTCGTTTCACTGGCGATTTTAGTGCTCGGGATGGTGATGATGATCGAACTTGCCTGGCTTGGGTTTGTGGCTTTCTGGGGTATTCGCTTGTTTCTAAGGTTTCTTCCCAAATTCACAGCCGCCGCCCCCCTGTTGATTGCAGCCATTATCTTTGGATTCCATCTAGCCGGTTATAAGTTCTTTGGCCGTCCGATGCTTGAGGACAATCGTCCATTAATCGACAGTCCATTGACACTGGATCATCTGGAGCAGCCCAATATCTTGGTAGCAACCGATGGATCAAAACATGAACTTCGCGGAGTGCGATTCATCACTGAACTCGCTGACATTCCCCACGAACAAATCCAACAGATGATTGATCCCAGGAAAGAACCTCTGCGCTTTGCACCTGTTGCAGATCCAAACTTCGACAGCGGCTATGCCGGTGAGCTGCATATGAATTATTGGTGCGGCAATACTTGGTTTCCTCATTTCTTTCCCAGACATCTGCCGAGTCATCGCAAAGAAGATGTGACGCGAATTCTAACCAACCTGATCGCCAAACCGAGCGACTCGAAAAAATAGATACCGACCATGAACCTCTTTCTCTCTCTCTCTTTCGTTATTCTGACGCTCACCGCCCACGCCGCGGCCCCTGCCGAAGTTTCCGCAGCGGCGGTCAAGGCCGTCAGCTTCTACCACTCCAAAGCGGCGACGCACGGCGGTTACGTTTATCGCTACAGCGCCGACTTCAGCTTGCGTGAGGCGGAAGGCATCCCCGGACCCGACACCATCTGGATTCAGCCTCCTGGCACGCCAGCGGTCGCGATGGCGATGCTGGATGCTTATGAGGCCACGAAGGATGAAAAGTGCCTTGCAGCCGCCGTGGAGGCCGCGCGGTGCGTTTCGCGCACACAGCTCGCTTCGGGCGGTTGGGACTACTCGGGGCACTTCGATGCCAAAGGCCGCGAATCGAAGCTCTACCGCCGTGATTTGGACGGAAAGCTCATTCCACGAACGCAAACGGCCACGCGCGAGGCTGGCTGGCACAACTGGCGTCGTCAGGAAAAAAACAATTACTCCACCTACGACGACGATGTCTCCCAGGCCGCCACGCGACTGCTCGTGCGGGTGGATCACGCGCTCGGTGGCAAGGACGCCGAGATCAAAGAAGCCGCCGACTTCGCGCTGCACACGATCATCATGACGCAGTATCCGGCGGGTGGTTGGAGCGCTAATTTCGACGACGCGCCCACCTCGCCGCCGCCTGCGGACAAGTATCCGATCAAACCCGGCAACTACCCCGCCGACTGGCCGCGCAAGTGGCCGAAGGATTTTACGGGATGCTATGTGCTCAATGACAACACGCACGCCACGCTCATGAGCACGCTGCTGCTCGCCTGGCAGCTTCGCGGCGATCAAAAATACCTTGAGGCGGCGAAGCGCGGCGGCGACTTCCTCCTGCTCGCGCAGATGCCTGATCCGCAGCCCGCCTGGGCACAGCAATACAACGCCGAGATGCAGCCCGTGTGGAGCCGCCAGTTCGAGCCCACCGCCATCAGCGGTCGCGAAAGCCAGGCCGCCATGTGGGCGCTGCTGAAGCTCGCCGCCGCCACCGGCGACAAAAAATACCTCGCGCCCGTCGCCAAAGCCATCAGCTACCTGCGCACCGTGCTCCTGCCCGGCAACCAGCT
>JAPLUM010000893.1 GCA_026397605.1 Verrucomicrobiota bacterium
CTACCTGCTCACTCAGAGCATTCTTTTTGACTATTGGTGTCTCATGACCAGTGCGGGAGTCGGCGCGGACTTCCAGACGCTGAATAAGGAGGAGTTGGATGCCATTCCATTCCCCGATCCAGCCAGCCTCACAAAGGAAACCAAGACGCAGTTGCAAACGTTGGCGCGACGCCTTCAGCGTGATGCGAACAAGCCCTGGGGTGAAATCGACACCTGTTTGTTTGCGCTCTATGGGCTGGATGAAACCGACGTTCAAACCGCACGGGACACCCTTTTTGCTGCCGCAGCCTTCCGCAAGGAGGGGCGCTCGGCCTTGGAGCATACGACGGTTGCCTGCAGAGCCGAGTTTGGGGAGGCTTTAGCAAAACACCTCGCCCCATTCTTCGCGGTTTGTGGAGAGGCCGTTCACGTCGCAGAACCTGAAGGCTGGCAGACAGATCAATGGCGGGAGCCATGGGTCTTCCTCGCTGTCTCTCGCAAGGGCGTGGTCGTGCCGGTCAACGCATCGCTCATGAAACGGGCAATGGAAGAAGCCAATCGCAAATCGGCCAGCCGCATCATCGTGCGAGCTCCAGGTCGCCGGGGCCTTTTGATCGGCCTGCTGAATCAGCGTCGCTGGTGGACACAGACTCGAGCGCTTCTTTGCGCCCAGCACATCATCCGTCAGGATCTTGCGGCAGTTGGAGTCCCAGAATCTCCCGCATGAGTCCCTCTACCAGCATCTCATTGGCGGGCTTCTTCACGACTGGCCTGGACCCCACCGACTACGATCTTCCGCATCCGCGGATTGATTTCCCTGTAATTCTGATCATTCGACAGGCTCTGCTGAGGGCGTTTCAGATTTTGAGAGCCAATGATTTTCCTCTGGCGACTGCCAAAGAGGATGAGGTAACCACAGCACTGGCAAATGTGATCGAGAACAAACTCCGCATGGCAGGTGGAGTCCCTGGATTTGACCGCCACACTTTTGACAAGGTCATCCGCCATGCCGCCACCACCACTTCGGATGGAACGCGCATCAAAAAAGAGCCTGATCTACAGTTCAGCCTCAAAACCGACGACGGTGCTCGGATCGTCAGCACGCAGTTTGCTTTGTTCGTCGAGGCGAAGCCAGTGGACGACACTCATCCTTCAGGCAGCGACTACTGCGACGAAGGACTGCAACGCTTCATTGACGGTATTTATGCTTGGGCTATGCAGGATGTAATGATGCTGGCTTACGCCCGTGATGGACGCACCATCGACCGGCACTTGATCCCAGCGATGAAGGACGCACCAAGGCCGACCAGATTGGCGACCGTCAGCTATCCCACTCAGATCGTGCCCTCCGTGGACGAACATGCCGAACCTTTGCATGTGAGCACTCACGCACGACGAATCCCATTGGCAGACGATCAGGTGTTGGAGGGCCAGCTATGGGTCTATCATTCCTGGCATTCGGCGGAGTAGCTCACGCAGTTCAATGGAGCTGAACTGATCGAGGTAAATCAAATCAGCACGCCAAAGTGGTCAGTTTCGCCCCGTATTCCCTTCCACCATGCTCACACCCACACGCCGACGCTTTTTTGAAGACTCACTCATGGCCGCTGCGGCGGTCGCTTTGCCGAAAACCTTGCTCGGAGCCGATCCAGCACCGGTTTCACCAAACGAGAAGATCACAGCGGCGATCATCGGCTGCGGGATTCGCGGTAAGGCCCATGCGCGGGAGCTGGCGAGGCTGGCGGACTGCGATGTGGCGTATGTTTGCGATCCGGACCTCGACCGGGCGGATGAAGTGGGCGCGTTGCTCGTTGAACTGAAGCGACCGATGCCGAAGAAGGTGCAGGACTTGCGGAAGGTGCTCGAAGACAAAGCCGTCGATGTCGTTTTCATCGCCACGCCAAACCATTGGCATGCGCTGGCGGCGATCTGGGCGATGCAGGCGGGCAAGGATGTGTATGTGGAGAAGCCTGTGAGCCAGAATGTCGAGGAAGGCCGCCGCATCGTGCAGGTGGCGCGGAAACTCGGCCGCATCGCGCAAACCGGCACGCAGAACCGCTCGCGCGGCGCTTTGGCGGAGGCGGTGAAGTTCATGCGTGAAGGTAAACTCGGCGAGGTAAAGCTGGCGAAGAGCATCATCTACAGCGGACGCGGCAGCATCGGCGGCCCGGCGGATTGTGTGATACCGCTACGCTGCGATTACGACCTCTGGGCCGGCCCAGCGCCGATGACGAAGCTCACGCGGCCGAAGTTCCACTATGACTGGCATTGGTTCTGGGACACCGGCAACGGCGAGATCGGCAACAACAACGTCCACTCGCTCGACATCTGCCGCTGGGGCCTTGGCGTGACCGGTTTGGGCCGCAGCGTGATGAGTTATGGCGGCCGCCTTGGCTACACCGATGTGGCCGAGACACCGAACTCACAGGTCGGCATCTTCGACTTTGGCGACAAGACCATCGTCTCTGAAACCCGCGGCCTCAAAACCGCGCCGTTTCATCCCACGATAAAATCCATGTGGTTCTTTTACGGCAGCGAGGGCATCATCGCCGACACGAGTCTCTTTGATCCGAAGGGTAACCTCGTCCGCGCCTTTGAAGGCAAATCGGAGAACCACTTCGCCACCTTCCTCCGCGCCGTGCGCAGTCGCAAACACACCGATCTCGCTGCCGACATTGAGGAAGGCCACCAAAGCACCGCGCTCTGCCACATCGCGAACATCTCGTATCGCCTCGGTCAGCAGACTGCGATGAATGACATCTCGAAGCGTCTCGGCGACATCAAGGCCCACGAAGACGTGCAGGACACCCTGGAGCGCACGAAGCACTACCTCACCGAAGCCGGTGTCGATCTCGACAAAACCAAACTCTCTCTCGGACAGCATCTCCGCGTCGATGGCAACAAAGAACGCTTTCTCGACAACGCCGCCGCGAATGCCCTGCTTACCCGCGAATATCGTGCGCCGTTTTTCGTGCCAAAGGAAAGCGAGATTTGAATGCGGCTGGCCGTATGAATGCTCCGATGAATCTTCTCTCCCGCCGCCAGATGCTGCACACCGCCTCGTGTGGTTTTGGCTATTTGGGGATGTCGGGCATCGCGGGAGCTACCTTGGATGCACGTCCTCCTCGGGTTCGTGCGCGGGCGCAGCGCGTGATTTTTCTGAACATGGCCGGTGGTCCTGCGCAGATGGACACCTTTGATTTCAAACCGCAGGTCGGTCAGAAGTCGCACGCGGGCTCCATCGCAAACTTCAAGCAACGTGGAAACAGTGGATTGTGGGTGAGTGATTTGCTCCCGAACATCGCGCGTCATGCGGACAAGCTCTGCGTGATCAAATCGATGACCGCGGACACGAGCATCCACGCGCAGTCGATGCTGCAACTGCACACGGGCGACCGCTTGCGGCCGTGCCCGAGCATGGGCTCGTGGGTGGCGTATGGTCTGGGTACGGAGAACATGAATCTGCCGGGCTTCATCAGCTTCAACACTGCGAAGCCCGCCGAATATTCTGCCGCGCAGCTTCCATCTATCTTTGGGGGCACGCCCATCGGTGTGAATGGCGAAGACATGTCCAAGGCGACGATCAGCAATATCACCGGCGATCATTTACCGATGAACGTGAAGCGTCGTCAGCTCGATCTCATCCAGGCGATGAATCGTGAGCACGCAGGCCTGCGCGGTGATGACGTGCAGCTTGAAGGGGTCATTCAGACAATGGAACTCGGCTTTCGGATGCAAGCGGAGGCGCCTGAGTTGCTCGATCTCAGCCAGGAATCAAAGACGACACTGGAGCGCTACGCCGTGGGCAAAAACTACGCGGCAGGCACCTGCAAGAGCAGCGACTTTGGTCGGCAGTGCCTCCTAGCGCGGCGCTTCTGCGAGGCAGGGGTGCGTTTCATCGAGATCACGCATGGGAGCTGGAATCAGCACACCGATCATCGACGTGATCTCACTGCCAACTGCGCCACCACCGATGCTCCCATCGCTGCACTGCTCGATGACTTGGATGAGCGCGGTCTTTTGGAAGACACCCTGGTCATTTGGGGTGGTGAGTTCGGAAGGCCCGGTCTTGAGCCCGGCAAGGACAAGGATCAAACCGGGCATCAGCACCGTGCCTTCACGTTCTGGATGGCTGGCGGCGGAGTGAAAGCCGGTCACGCACATGGAGAGACGAGCCACGATGGAAGCACGGTGGTCGATGGCGCAGTACATTTCCGCGATCTGCATGCCACAATCCTGAAGCTGCTCGGGTTGGATCACGAAAATCTCGCGGTGGTCAGCGGTGGACGGCGCATCCGCCTGACGGGACTGCAAGGCGGCAGGGTGGTGCAGAACATTCTCGCGTAAGCCCGTGCAGAAGTGCGGGACTAAGCGCCGATTGTTTCGATAAAAAAGGATCAGGTATTATATGCCGCTCCGCGTCCAGAGCCAGCTCGACCTGGGCACCTCAAAAGCAATTTCCTAGCCGTGAAGCGCTTCAGCGCCGCTGGATCGCTTTATCCACGAGGCCTTCGTAGATCTGGCGGCGCGCGTCTAGGCCGAGACCTTGGTTGCGATGGCCGAACATGGTGCGGTTGATCTCCTCACGCTGCGAGGTGTTCAGACGGGAAAGCTTGCTGACCATTTCCGGCGGCGGTTTGTCAGGATAACCATCAGCGAGGAAGCCCTCTTTGTAGTTCATCGCGGCTGCTTTGGCCTCGCTGAGCTGCTTGTCGCTGATCGCGGGCAGATTGCCTCCTGCGCTGCTGCTACTGCCTCCTTTACCGCTGGTGCCCGACTTCGGTAGTCGATGCGGCGGCTTTTGGTAGCGGATGGAAACGATCTCCCCGCCGCGGATTTGAATCTTCGCGAACCATGTTTCAGACTTGTCTGGGTGGCCGCCGACGTCGATCAATTGCCAACCATCGCGGTTCGGTGTCTTGGAGACGATTTGAGATTCCATCGTCTTGATGTTCATCAGCGTGGCGAAGATGTCCTGGTCAAATTTGGCTAATCCAGTGAGGATGATGGAGTCGGAAAAGCCGAGAGATCGGGTGAAGGGCGGATTGGCCATGAGGGCATCAAAGATCTCCTCCCGCATGGGGCCCGGGATGGCACCGTCATCCTGTGCCTGGAGGCTGCCGACCATGATGAAAGCCACGAAGACGAGCTTCAGGGCCGCATGGGCAGGTGAGGGCAGGGAAAGCATGAGCTTGGCAATACGGCGGCCTACTGGTGAACCATACAAAAAGACGGAGAAAACAGAGGCAATCAAACTTGCCTTCAAAGTTGCCTGGCAAGTAGTGCACGCTGTCGAAAAAAATCTTGGCACAGCGGGAAGGGAAGTTATGCTCATGCGGGTTGAATATGCATCATGAATCTCGCCACAGCTATCTCACGTCGGTTCAAAACCGGCCTTCAAGCCCTCCATTCGTCATTCCACGTTCGGATTTCCTCATTTTTCCTTTCCCCTC
>JAPLUM010000502.1 GCA_026397605.1 Verrucomicrobiota bacterium
TGAAGTTAAACAATAAAGTCTCCGCAGAAGAAGCCATGAAGAAACTGCCTCAAGACCTAGCGGGTCTGGCAGCTAAAACGGAGGCGCAAGTAGCGCTCGGGAAAACAGACGATGCAAAAAAAACGTTTAGCGAGGTCAAGAAACTAGCCTTTGCCATGGACGCCGATCTACCGATCAAGCTGCGCCTGGATAAACTCTCCAAAAGCTGGGGAGAAACAACCGAGTGGCGCGCACCTGCGCCCAAGCGGACTGACAGCGGCACACGCCCTAGTTTAGAATCCTTGGGACCGGTCCATTGGGCACCACCAACAGCCCCAAAATGGGAGGCGTTGACCCTGGACGGAAAAACCGTGAATCAAACTCAGTTTGCCGGTAAAGCCCATGTGCTGCTCTTCTATCTAGGTGCCGCCTGCACCCACTGCATGAAGCAGGTGAACGACTTTGCCAAAGTAGCCGCAGACTATGAAAAAGCGGATATCTCCCTCGCCGCCATAACTCGTGAACCTCTGTCTCTGGCAGGCAGGATCAGCGAGCAGATGAGCACAAAAAAACTGCCTCCCTTTCCTGTCTATTGCGACCCGAGCCTGTCCATGTTCAAGACCTTCCGCTCCTACGATGACTTTGAAGAAGAACCTCTCCATGCCGCTGTTTTGATCGATGCCAAGGGCCGCCTGCGCTGGATTGACATCAGCTGGGAGCCCTTCACGAACACGTCGTTTTTACTCCAAGAAGCCAAGCGTCTGCTCAGCCTGCCAGAGGAATAAGAATCACTTCTTTGCCCGAGCTTTCCTTAGATCCAGCTCACAATCGGCATCTGGCGCTGTGACCGCACCCGTGAGATCCACCGGATGGGTATAGAGATAGCGCCAGACGTCTTCATGCACAAAACGCCCCTCAGCGTCTTTGACTGAGCCGCCGCCAGGCACCACGCTGGAGTGCGCACGATTGGCGTCTCCTTTGACATCGGCTGCTGTCGTGAGCCGGCGGGAGTTCTGGTACGGCGGCTTTACCTCATCCACATTCACAATCGGACCAAATTCAGCTAGACCTAGAAGCTGCCAAGAGCGGCAGTAGTGATCTCCCGCCCAGCCACCATCCAGCACATGGCTAAAGCCAAAGAAGCGATTCGCTGGCGTAGCGGAGGGTAGGCCCTGCCAGGTCTCTAGATTATCTCTGGGGCCGCAGAGCATGACGACACGATCCACCTTTTGATGTTTCGCAAACCGCGCCGCAGTGGTGCTCCCATGAGAAGCACCAGAAACGATCACACGGTCCCAGCGCAGCCCTGCACCATCAGCCGAGATGAAGTGATCCCACTTGCCTTGCGGGTTTTCTTTGGCCAGCCATTTCACGAATTGAAAAGCGCGCTCCATCATGCCATCGGGCTTGGGAATGCTCACCACGTCGCTAAAATCCTCACCCGTGGCGGCTTCAAGTCTGATTTTACCC
Organism: Verrucomicrobiota bacterium; assembly: GCA_026397605.1. Taxonomy (GTDB): domain Bacteria; phylum Verrucomicrobiota; class Verrucomicrobiia; order Verrucomicrobiales; family Verrucomicrobiaceae; genus Prosthecobacter. The sequence goes on from JAPLUM010000502.1 coordinate 1,450, forward strand.
AGAAACTTGTCATCTTCTGGAGCTGGCTCTTTGCCAAACTTCCCAAACCAGCCATTAGCATAATGCACCTGAATGGTATGGATCCCGTAGCTATTCAGTCTCTCAAAAAGCCCAGCGCTGTGGCCCATGAGCCAGATCACCAGCTTCCCCTGGGGCGCCACCCGTGTATCGACAGATGCATTCTCTTCATCCGCAGGTTTGTTCTTTTTCTGGAAGACAAATTCGATCTCAGGATGCTCCTGGGCACGAGGATCGATCTGACTGGCCCGCGCTTTCAGCTGATAGCGTTGAGCCTGTGAATCATTGAATTTGAGGGGCTCATCAGCTGCATTGAGGGAGGCTGCGAAAATTAAAAACAGGAGCTTTTTCATGGATGGATTTTCAAATTAAAGTGTCGTTGTCGCCTGAACCCAGGCTGATTCACCACAAAATTGGCGGGCTTCTACCGCTAACGCTGCGGCTTCGACATCAGTGTTGGTCACAGCAAACAGGGTCGAGCCTGATCCAGACATCAAAGCTGCACGCACGCCCTGACGACTGAGAAGCCAAGTCTTCAAAGCGGGGAGAAGCCGGTATTTCTCAAAAACCGGACGCTCTAGATGATTCACCATTTCTCCCCAAGGACAGATTTGCGGTGCATAGAGCACTCCCGGCAACTCGCTTGAGGTGGCCCATTTCTTATAAGCCCAGGGCGTGGGAATAGGAAAGGCGGGCTTGATCAGAACGATCGGCAGCTTCCACGGAAAATCAGCAGGTGACACTTGCTCACCGCGTCCGGTGCCATCCGCAGCAGACGTTTCTAGTAGAAAACAGGGCACATCCGAACCAATACTCCCAGCGATTCCGAGTAAATCCTCAAGACTCAGAGGTGACCCAGTCAGATCGTTAGCAGCTCGCAGCACAACGCCCGCATTGCTACTGCCGCCGCCGAGACCGGCTCCATGAGGAATGCGTTTTTCCAAATGAATCTGCCAGCTGAAAGACCGTCCCACTCGGGCTTCAAAGGCCTTGAGTACTTTGCAGACGAGGTTTGAATCATCCACTGGAATCCCAGGCACATTGCAGGTCAGTTCAATGCCGACTGGCCCTTCAGTGAGCGTCAACGTCACTGTGTCTGCGATTCCCAGCTTCACCAATCGGGTAGAGACTTCATGGAAGCCATCCTCGCGCTTCCCCAGAATCTTTAACCAAAGATTGATCTTAGCTGGAGATGAAAGTTCAAGGGTGCTGGGCATAGAAAATGGAAACGCCAATGGAAGCGGAAGATTGTAACTTGGAAACCACTTTCACACTAGCCGCCCCATCAGCGCCAACATTCTTCCCGTCCGCCCTTTCTCCATTCGATAGGAGTAATAGCGACTGAGATCTGTGGAGGTGCAGATTCCGCAATCTGCGTAATGCTCAGGCAGTATCCCCGCAGCTAGACAGGTCTCACGAATCTGCTCAGCAAAATCCAACTCATAAGCAGGAGGGCGAATGCACGGCCCCAGCTGGACACGAATGTCTTCAGGACGCGAGCCAAAGTGCTGGCTCATCAATCGGATTCCCTCGGCAGCGATGCCAAGCTCGGAGCCTTTTTTACCCGAATGTAAGACGCTACAAGCCCCCGTTTCTGGATCGGCCAGATAGATAGCTCCACAATCCGCGACGTAAATGCCAATCACTAGGCCTGGCGTGCCAGTGATGATGCCATCGACCTGTGGAATAGGACCTGTTGAGACCTCATTTACCACAGCAACACCACTGCCATGCACCTGCTCGGCGATGCAGAGCTGATCTGACGCAAACCCCAACTCCTCAGCCTGAGACCGATGCCAAGCCCATAAACGCTCAACCACCTCAGCACGCTCAGCATCGACCGCGATGGTCGGGTGCCGGAGCGTAAAGCGATGCCTAAATACAGGCAAAGCCTCTAAAATCGGAAAAGTCATCCAGGTCTGATCATTCATAGGACTTGATAGTGGCCCAAAAAGTGAAAGGCGCATGGAAGAATCCACGCGCCTTTCATCTGAACACAACTGAGCAACCAAAAGAAATTATCGAGCCAAAGCGGCTGCATCTACCGAACCGTAGCTCGACATAAACGCAGCTGCATCACTGGAAGAGGTCTCTGACATGGCATCTGCGATCTGGGATTGCAGCTCGTCACGGAGTCTGCTGACAAGCTCCAGCCCTTTGGAAGTGACGCGGACCAGAACCTTGCGGCGGTCATCAATGGCGTGAGTGCGCTCCATGTAGCCAAGCTTCTCAAGTCGATCGACCAGCCCAGTGGCTGCAGCTGTCGAATGACCCATCTTACGGGCAATGTCCGTCATGGTGAGATCTTTCGAGGTAGCCAAATAACCCAGCAGGAAGAACTGCGCGAAGGAGATATTGTCGCGATTGAGCTCTCTGGATAAATTTAATAAAAATTCACGCTGACTGAACAGAATGAAGTCCGCCAGCTTAGCATGGTCTTTGGCTAAGGGAGAGATGGATGGGTTTGTTGACATGACTGAGAGCTTTGGTTATCGAGATTGTTCAGGAACTATCGAAATATGCTGCATACAAAAGTAAGTTCAAGTGAATTCCATAGAATTCATAATAAAACTTAAAACTTGATTGCTAAATTCTCATCTGCGAGAATTTAACTAGACCTTATTATCAACGGTGATCGACGAAAAACAAGTAATTTTTGAAAAATGAACGCTGATAAATAAAATCCAATGCCTTGACCAACACCGAACCCATCTAGCCCGATGGAAGTCGAAGAAGAATATCATCATTAAATCAGGCTGGCATTCACAAATGAATCAGTAAGGCCTTCTTTGGCTATTGGACCTTAGTCCCGTCAAAGAGTCATTGCATGAAGCAGGCATGCTATTCTGGCACAGCCATTGTTTGCCGATTTTAAAACTGCGCCTATGACTCTCCAACTTTCTTTTGGCCATAGTAGGCTCCTGGACCGTGCTTTCTAAGATGATGCTTTTCAAGGATATGCTCAGGAATCGGAAGCAGAGAAGGATTCAAGGAGAAACTGCCCAGCGCCATTTGAGCGCACATTTCCAGAGCAATGCTGTTGTTTACTGAATCCATTGGGTTTTTGCCGAAAGTAAAGGGAGCGTGATGCAGTTGCAGAACTGCAGGCATTTCCAGTGGGCTGAAATTTAGCTCCCTGAGACGCTCGACAATGGCCACACCTGTAAAATGCTCATAGCCTTCATCCACTTCCTCAGCAGTCAAAGCCCGCACAATAGGAACCGTACCGTGAAAATGATCTGCGTGGGTCGTACCGTAACAGGGCAATTCTCGGCCAGACTGTGAAAAAATCGTGGCATAAAGACTGTGTGTATGGGTAATCCCCCCGATGTCTGAAAACTCCCGATAAAGATGCAAATGCGTTTTTGTGTCAGAAGACGGACGCAGGGTGCCTTCGACGACATTGCCCTCAAGATCCATGATCACGATGTCATCAGGCGTTAATATCCCATAATCCACTCCGCTGGGTTTGATTCCCCAGAGACCACTAGCACGGTCGATCCCAGAAACATTCCCCCAAGTCAATCGCACCAGTCCGCTGGGAATAAGAGCCTGGTTGGCATGACAAATCTGAGCACGAAGGTCGGGTAAAAGCATTGGGACTATAAAAGGTCAGAATGAATCTCGGGAAAGAAGAATAATTTCATCCTCACGAAATTCCACGAATGATCATTTCCAAGGCTCCTATTGCTCCTTTGTCGGAACAATGACTCCTGCAGCCCCCTTCGGCCATGGAGCACCCTGCTTGATCCAGTCATAAATGAGCTGCATTTCCTGATCTGAAACTCGGTGTCCATTTGGCGGCATGGCCTTTAGGTTTTTCGGGGGTAACTTGAGCGCTAAATAAAGCATGCTGCTATCTGGGCGTCCCGGCAGAATAACAGGACCTTTGATGCGCTTTTTAAAAGCCATCGCTCGATTTTCCAAATTAAGCTCACCAAACAAAGCTCCAGCATGATGGCAGTTCACACATTTAGAGGTGAAGAAAGGTTTCACCTCTGAGACAAAATCCACCGTGCGCGGTTCTACAGCCTGGGTGAATGTCATCGAATCAAAAAGACCGACTAAACAAATCAATAATGCAATTTTCATAGGGTTCATAGTTGGAGATACCTTCAGACAGAATACCCTAGGGACTAATGGTCACGCTGATCATCCTTTGTCATTTCCTAAACCTCCCTTGAGGAGCATTGCTTTAATTTTGAGAAACGGCCTGTTTGTACACGCAGCGCCCACGGCTGGTTTGCTTTCTGGTTGCTTTGAGATCCAAAACGATTTTCTGTCACTTCAGGAAATCATTTCCTCAGGAAGTCTGCATGAGCCTATCCCCTACCCCGCCCATGTGCCCCCAATGTCTGACCAAGCTACCTGAGGATGCCCCACAGGGGCTGTGCCCGTCCTGCCTGATGGCACTTGCGACTTTGGCGACAGATCAGGACACGCTGCCGATGGTGGCGGCCGACTTCCCATCACTGACAGAGATCACTCAGGCTTTTCCTGATTTAGAGATTGTTGAGAGGATCGGTCAGGGGGGGATGGGCGTCGTATTTAAAGCGCGACAGCCGCGACTGGATCGTACTGTAGCGCTCAAAGTATTGCCCAAAAGGCTGGCGGCCACGCTGGGCTTCCCAGAGCGGTTCAAGCGTGAAGGTCGGGTGCTGGCACGGCTGAATCATCCGAGCATTGTTGCAGTGCACGACTTCGGTGAAAGCGGCGGCTTTTGCTATCTACTCATGGAGTATGTGGATGGGGTGAATCTGCGCCAGGCGATGAAGGCAGGACGCTTCACTCCTGAGCAGGCACTGAAGGTGGTGCCGGATATCTGCACGGCTCTGCAATACGCCCATGAGCAGGGCGTGCTGCACCGAGACATCAAGCCTGAGAACATCCTACTTAATGCAAAAGGTGAAGCCAAAATAGCAGACTTTGGAATCGCCAAACTCCTAGACGAAACGGGTGGGGACATGCTGCTAACTCAAAGCGGCGCCAAGCTAGGGACCGCCCCCTACATGGCACCAGAGCAGATAGAGCAACCATCCACGGTAGATCATCGGGCAGACATTTATTCGTTAGGCGTGGTACTCTATGAGTTACTTACGGGGGAACTGCCATTAGGACGCTTTGCTGCGCCATCTGAAAAATCGGCGGTCAATGGGAATGTGGATGCTGTGGTTTTTCGCGCTCTAGAAAAGGAGCGCGGGCGCCGCCAGCAGAGCGCTGGTGAATTTAAAACGGAGATCGAAGGGCTGGCATCCGGACATGGCATGAGCACCTTTCGTTATTCCAAGCTGTCTGAGCCTTTTGAATACAAGTCGAAGCGGACATTCTGGGGACTACCTCTGCTGCATGTCGTGCAAGGCCCAGATCCGATGACGGGTAAACGACGCATGGCTCATGGCATCTTCGCCTTTGGGGAGCATGCAAAAGGTATCTTTGCCTTTGGCGGCATCGCGCGCGGCTGGTTCGCCTTTGGTGGCGTCGCCGTGGGTGGCGTGGCGCTTGGTGGGGTGAGCATTGGCCTGATTTCTATCGGTGGCATGGCGCTGGCTTTATTGCTAAGCATAGGCGGGCTCAGTATCGGTGCTCTAGCTACAGGCGGAGTCGCCGCTGGCTGGCATGCCAGCGGTGGAGTCGTCATCGCTTGGCATGGCATCGGTGGTGTGGTGGCAGCGCACCAGGCTCATGGCGGGATCGCCGATGGAGCACAAATCGTGAAGGAGATCTCCGCAATGCCGATGCTGACTCAGTGGCTGGCAAGGTTGTCTCCCGTAACCTCTTCCATCAGCCTGCTTTGGTTCCCTTTATTTTCTACGATCTTCGTCGTCCCCTGGTGGGCGCGGAAGCAATTGGCCATTGAGTCTGGAGAGCTGACAGGTGAGGCCGCAGCTCATCCCAACCGAATTTTCTGGATCATCCCAGCCATGATCCTACCCTGCGTGGTGTTTTGGTGGATGCTTCTTGTGATGACCTCTCCAAATACCACACAGATCGGGCAATGCATCGTATCGGTCGTCGTGGCTTCTGTGGGATTATTGCTCTATTTGATGGCTATTCCATTATGGCTTCGATTGGTGCCGATGAATCCGATCTATGGCGTGAGACTGCCTTCTACGCTCACTTCAGATCAGCGTTGGCATGCCGTGAATGCATACTTTGGCAAACAAGCCTTCTACTGGTCACTCGTCCTGATGGTCGCTGGTAAGGTGGGACTGTATCAATTACCACGGCACATTGATTCCTACTATTGGGGTGCCTGCACGCTCACCTTGGCATCGATCATTGTCATGACAGTTTCCACGCTCTGGTGGATGCGGCTGAATCCTGACGATCAACCGAAACCCAAGCGCAGTCTGCTGGCTTACTTAAGCGGGCAAATCATCGTCGCAGTCTTAATCGCCATGTTCGTTCGCACATTCATTGTTGGTGCCTACCGGATCCCTCAGGGAAACGAACCTGGAGTGGCCAAGAATAGCCAGTGGCTAGCCTCCAGACTCAATACCGGTTTTGCCCCCGGCGATCTGATTGCCTATGATCATGAAAATGGGCATGCATGGATCGCACGTGTCGTGGCGCAAGAACCCAAAGGCCTGCGCCTCAAACGTGGCGGCAGTCCAGATGAGTTCTTCATCCCCTGGGATAAGGTCATCGGGAAAATGTGGTTCTCCTATCTATCGTCTGGCGAACTTCCAAAACCATGAGCACAACCTTCCAAGTCACCCGCTGGACACTTGTCGTCCGCTCACAAGGGGATGACAATACAGCCAAGGCAGCTCTAAGTGAATTATGCGCGACTTATTATGCGCCAGTCATTGCCTTTCTCAGACGTGAAGGCCGCAATGATGATGATGCCCGTGATTTAGCTCATGGCTTCTTTGAAAAACTACTGACTGGCGGTGCTTTAGATAAGGCTGAACAGAATCGGGGCCGCTTTCGCTCTTACCTGCTCGGCGCTTTGAAGCATTTCTTAGCCGATCAGCGAGACCGTGCCATGGCGGCGAAACGTGGCGGCGGTATCGAGCACTTAGCGTGGGAAGCACCCTCAAGCACCAGCGCGCCAGGAGTACAAATTGCTGATCATCAGGCGACCCCACCAGATCAGGCTTTTGACCGCCAATGGGCCATCTGTCTGCTAGACTCTGCACTGAAGGATCTCGAAACAGAGATGCTTCAGGAAGGCAAACAAACCA
>JAPLUM010000469.1 GCA_026397605.1 Verrucomicrobiota bacterium
CTCGCTGAGTCATCTAAGCCCTCAAGCAGTGTGCGAAAACGAAAATCCACGACCAGCCACCGCGCCTCCAGTGCGCCTGTGGGCACAAAGACCTTCATCCTGGACACAAATGTCCTGCTGCACGATCCAGCTTCATTACAAAAATTCGCTGAGCATGAAGTCTGCATCCCTGTGGATGTGTTGAGCGAGTTGGATCGCTTTAAAAATGAAATGACGGAGCGCGGCGCCAATGCCCGGGAGGCCCATCGTGCGCTGACAAAAATCTTCTCTGCCCCAGATGCCTCTGTCTTAGAAGGAGTTAAAACGTTAGGTGGCGGCAAATTACGTCTGCTGACGTATGATCCTGATGCTGCCAATCGTGTGCCGAGCATTGCCGAGTTCCAGCGCATCTTCCCAGAGAGTGGTAAGATCGACCATCGTATTCTCGCAGCGGCACTGCTGCTGCGTGAGCAGGTCAGCCCGCCGGTTATTCTGGTCAGCAAAGACCTCAACATGCAGCTCAAAGCCCGCGCTGTGGGTATTGAGTGCGAGGACTACTTGCATGATAAGGTAGAGCAGCGGGAAGTGTCTAACTTTGACATCGCACGCATTGATGTGAATAGCCATGAGCTGCAGCGCTTCGCCAGCAGCGGACGTCTCAGCATCCCAGCTAACCGAGTCGGCGACATCATGACCAATGACTACGTGCTACTCATGGCAGGTGATAAAACCTCCATGCCGGCGAAGATGAACGCTCAAGGAGAGCTGGTGCGCCTCATGCAGACTCCTGAGTCCATTAAGGTCGGTCAGGGACGCAGCATCAAGCCGATGAATCTGGGCCAGACTTGCCTGCTGGATGCGCTGCTAGACCCAGAGATCAGTCTCGTCACCTGCTACGGTCAGGCCGGCACAGGTAAAACTCTGCTAGCTGTGGCAGCTGGTCTTTCACAGGTCTTTGGCCGCACCTACAACGGCATGACCGTCAGCCGCCCGATTGTGGCCATGGGTCAAACCGTGGGATTCCTGCCTGGGACACTGCAAGAAAAAATGCGTCCTTGGCTGCAACCTGTCTATGACGCACTGGATCTGCTCATGCGCCCTGTGGAAAACATCCAGGGACCGCAGCGGAAAAAGAACCGCTTCCTGCCTGATCGTCCACCTGCCAAGGCCGAGGTCGCCGCGCCTTACGATCCTCTGATTCAGCAGGGCGTGATCGAAATCGAAGCGCTCTGCTACATTCGCGGGCGCAGCATTCCTGATCGTTTCTTTATTCTAGATGAGGCCCAGCAGCTGACCCCATTGGAGGCAAAAACGGTCGTCACACGTATGTCACGCGGGTCAAAACTCGTGCTCGTCGGCGACCCTGCTCAGATCGATAATCCGTATGTGGACAGCCGCAGCAACGGCCTCGTGTACACCCGCCAGCGCATGAGGGGGCAGACCTTCGCCGCGCACGTGCCGCTGGCCAAAGGCGAGCGCAGCCCCTTGGCAGAGGCTGGTGCGCGCTTGCTGTAATCGTAGCCAGAAATGCATCGAACGGTTGGTATGTCTAAGGCCTACCAACCGTATTTCCTCTTTCATTATATGAAGAATAAATCACTGTTTCCATGTCTTCTGAGTACATTGGTTCTTCTGTCTGCTGCCAGTGCGCAGGAGCAGATCACTCCCGGTTCAGAACCCTGGAATCAGCTCTTTAATCCTTCGTATGAAAAGCCGACGGAATTGCCGGCTGACCTACCTCTGCGGAAAGAACTCTTTGATATTTTGAGGCCAAGGGTCGAAAAGATTGCCAAAGAACCAACACGCTTTGAAGGCAGTCTGCGTGTGTTTAAAAATTGGGCCATGTTCACCGGTCGATCTCTCGATGCCAAAGGTGAATCCATCAAGTTTCCCGAATTGGAGAATGACGACACCGCCGCGCTTTGGATTCGCACCCAGGATGGCTGGAGACTTGTTGAATTCAGCGCAGGCCACAGTGATGCCTTCTATCTCATTTGGCCTGAGCAATACGGCGTCCCGAAAGAACTCTTGATGAATCAACCCTGAGCTGGCCTCTTCTATATTAGAGACAGCGCTGCACCATCAGGCTCTGAACAGCAGCCTGCATGCGGCCTAGGATGTAATAGATCGTTTGGCTGCGCAAGCGTACCAAATCAGCTCCGACGATGCGCGGCACGAAGTCAGGCGTGACTGACAGAATCTCATCTGGCAGAGAGCCATTGAGGCCACGACAAAGGGTGGTTGTCATGGCTTTGGTCAGTGTCTGGATCTTTGGCCCGAGTTCGATGGCAAAGTGAACGCAGCCTTCACCATCTAGATACAAGAAGACGCCAACTGTATCTGAACACTCTTGATCTTTTCGGATTTCCTCAAGATCATAAATCAACCCTGGCCGTCGAGCATGAGAGGATGCGGCTTCGGCATAGTGAATCAAATTTTCACGCCGCTCCGCTTCAGGCAGAGGCTCAAAGAAGTCGATGATTTCCTGGAGAGCGGTGGGGATCATGGAAAGAGGGCGCTTTTATGTTATACATCCGATTGTTCATTACCAGCTTAACCTCACGATGTCCCAAGATACCCTGAATCAATCC
>JAPLUM010000868.1 GCA_026397605.1 Verrucomicrobiota bacterium
GGCGCGGAAGTTATGGTTCAGGCCGAGCGTGTGACCGACTTCATGCAGGATGAGTTTGGTCAGGGCTTCATTCGTGAGAGCTTTCATCTCCGTGGGGGCGGCCGCGCGCAGGCGTAGGGACGTCGAACCAAAGAGCAGTCCCTGCTGGGCAAAGCCTGCCTCGGCGCAGAAGGACGGGTTCTTGGGTAAGGGCAGGGGAGAGTCTGTTTCCGCCGAGGCCAGACCTAGCTCGGTAAAGATCTGCTGACTGCGCAGGCGATTGGTCAGGAAGCTGAACTCGAGCATGATGTCGGCTCCGAGGATCTGACCGGTGCGTGGATTCACAAAGCTGGGGCCATAGCCGCCAAAGGGTGGGTTGGGTGAGGAGGTCCAGCGGAGCACGTTGTAGTTGATGTCTCCGGCATTCCAGGTGGCGTTGTCGGGCTGTTGTTTGACGACGATGGCGTCTTTGAAGCCTGCGGTTTCAAAGGCTTCATTCCATTTGAGTGTGGCGCTGCGGATGAGGTCGCGCAGCTCCAGTGGGGTGGTGTTTTCAATCCAGAAGGTGATGGGCGTCACTGGTTCACTGAGGGCGGTGCCGGGCTTCTGCTTCGCCAAATGCCAGCGGTGGATCACATCCCGGTAAGGTGTGGTTCCGGTGCTGGTCATGTCGGTGACTTGAGTGGAGAAGTAGCCGATGCGTGGATCATCAAACCGGGGTTTAAAATCATTCTCCGGCATCTTGATGAGACTATGCTGGACCTTGATGCTGACGTAACGAGCATCTGAAATTTCATCTGCCTCGACGCGCTCATCCTGGGTCCAGGTCGGAGATGGGTTTTCATAGACGTACTCGACGGTGACGATGGTGTTGTCTGGGTAGCCATTCAGCGCCAGAAACTTGGATTTGGTATCGCTGAGTTTTCCGAGCACGGACTTGCTGCCATCTGCGCCACTTGGCTTCACCATGACCAGGCTTTCTTTGAGAAAAAGATTCCCTGCGGAGACAAGAACGCCCCCATCATCAGACGCTACGATGGATTCGCTGGCCAGGACAGCGTGGGAGATGTTGGCCTTAGCGGAGCGGGCCAGTGGACTCTGTGGATCAAAGTAAAAGGCGGTGTTCTCCTGGATGAACTCGATGCGATCAAAGACCTTTTGAATGCGGAAAATGACCTCTGCCCCATAGGCTCCGCGATTGTGCCCAGCCTGGACCACGCCATCCACTGTGTGGGTGAAATAGATGAACTCAGGGCCGAGTTGATCTTTTTTGATATACAGATGCACGGCACCCTTTTCACGATCTAAAAACAGATCAAACAAGCCGCGGACATACTGATGCCCTTTGATGACTTCGGCGACGCTCTTCTTCTTGGGGGCAGAATCGCTAGCACTCTTGCTTGATGCGTTATCTGCCTTGGGCGCTTCGGCTTTCTTCTCAGCAGTCGCGGATTCTGTGGCTGGTTTAGGCTCAGGCTTTTTATCGTCAGGCTTAGCAGGTGCTGGAGTCGGGGCGGGCGGTTTCGGAGTTGGAGCTGGGGCAGGCGCTGGAACCGGTGGTTTCGGAGCTGGTGCAGGATCGGCTGCGTGCAGGACGGTGATAAGCCCGAGTGAAGTGAGAAGAATTGAGCGCATGGCAAAAAGAAACGTTGTCGGATGCCATTCTCTTGGGTTTGATTGTCGTTGGCAAGAAATCTTCGTCACTTTGGTGCTCGTTGAATGCTTTTTAAACTCAAGGTTCCTTTATATTCCACATGTCCCTCGGCCAACTTCTCCTCACCGGTGTTCCCGGTCCTGAACTCGACTCTGCTACTGCGGCTCGCTTTAAAAAACTCCAGCCCGGCGGATTCATCCTGTTTGGCCGCAATATCATCAGTCCAGAACAAGTGCGGAAACTGATCGACGATCTCCGTGATCTCTCAGACATCGAGCCCTTCATCACGATCGATCAGGAAGGTGGCCGCGTCTCGCGCCTCCGCCTCATCGGCCAAGAGCCGCCGAATGCCCAGCAGCTGCGTGACAAGGGTGATGTGGGTTTGATCAAGCAGCATGGCAAACTCACCGGCCAGATTTTGCGTCTCTTTGGTTTCAATCTCGATTTATGCCCAGTGCTGGACATCTCCTATGACGACACCGCGGACAATTCTCTCAAAGGCCGCTGCTGGGGCCGGGACACGCAGCAGGTGATCGATAATGCAGGCACCTTTAACCGGGCCATGCGCAAAGAAGGCGTCATGAGCTGTGCCAAGCATTTTCCCGGCTACGGTCCAGCGGAGTGTGATCCGCATGAGTCCCTGCCTGTCATCACCAAGACCCGCTCTGAAATGGAAATGAGTGAGCTCATGCCCTACACCGCGCTCTTGCCAGAGATCGACAGCGTCATGACCTGTCACAGCAACTACACCGCCTACGATCCAGACCGCGCACGCTGGCCTGCTAGCCTTAGCCATAACATCTGCACGAAGCTGCTGCGTGATCAGCTCGGTTTCGAAGGTCTAGCCATGACCGATGACCTAGACATGGGCGCTATCCTGAATGAGGTCACCTTTGAGCAGGCCATCCAAGAGGCCGTACGCGCTGGCAATGACCTCGTCATGATCTGTCACCGACTGGAGATAGTCGAGCTGGCACGACAGCACCTGGACGGCGTGGAGGCCCCTGTTTTGCATGATGCACTGATGCGCATCGAAAAGACCAAGAAGCGCCTCGTCACCCCAGACGCCTTTAGTCTCACCCGCTTTGAGGAGATCAATCAAGACATCTGGAATCTCCGCGTAGCCACTCTGGGTGAGGAGCGCGCCAAGCAGCTCAGTGTGGAAGATGGCAAACGCTCGCCTGTAGAGCTTTACTAGCATCTTTCTCATTGCCAGCCCGCCCCCTCTTCTTTAAAGCAACCAGTTCATGGATACCCCAACCCCACCCTTTCGCATCGGCGTCGCCGGTGTCGGAGCTATCGGCAAGAATCACGCTCGCATCATGGCAGAGATCGCAGCGAAAAGCGGTGGTTCCGTCGTCTTCAGCGCCGTCTATGATGCCGACCCTGCTCGGGCCGTCGAGTTTGCGGCTCAGTATGGCACCCAGGCCGCTTCAGATCTGGCCGACTTCGCCAGCCGTGTGGACGCCGCCACCATTGCGGTGCCGACGATCTTCCATCGTCCCGTCGCTGAGCCGCTGATGGAGCGCGGCATCCATGTGCTGGTGGAAAAACCCATCTCCGAAAGCTACAGCGAGGCCCAGGCCATGATCGCCCTGGCCCAGGCTAAAAACGTCATTCTTCAGGTCGGCCACATCGAGCGCTTTAACCCTGTGCTGCGCCAGCTTGAGGCCCGCATGAATCAGCCACGTTTCATCGAGGCACATCGCCTTTCCCCTTTCCCGAATCGCAGCATGGACATCGGTGTCGTTTTAGACGTCATGATTCACGATATCGAAATCGTCCTGCATCTGGTGAAGTCACCCCTCGTGCAGATCGATGCCGTGGGCATCCCTGTTCTCACCAAGCGCGAAGACATCGCCAACGCGCGTTTGAAGTTTGCCAACGGCTGCATCGCCAACATCACCGCCAGCCGCATCAGTCCTGAAAAGATGCGTAAAATCCGCGTCTTCCAATCCGAGAGTTATCTCAGTCTCGACTACCAGGAGCAGAGCGGCTGGATCTACCGGAAAGACGGCATGCAGATCATTCGGGAGGAAGTCGAAGTCGAAAAAGACGAACCCCTCAAACTAGAAATCGCCGCCTTCGTCGAGTGCGCCCGCCAAGGCAAACGCCCCGTCGTCAGCGGCCAAGAAGGCGCCGAAGCCGTGCGCATCGCCCTGGAAATCACTGATCAGATTGAGAAAAACGCAGCCCTGGCAGGGTAGCTTGGACGGGGAGGTTTACGGTTCATCCTTCGCAGTCTTGCTACGGAGAATGGATTGTTGGCGATGGTTTGCAGTTGTTTGCTATTGTTTCCCAAACCGTTTCCAATCACCTGTGGCCGTAAATTCTCACAACTAGGCGGAACGCCTCTCCTCCGTAAACCACCGCCAACTATCGCAAACAACTGCCAACCACTGCAAACTTCTTCTCCCCCAAATGCACATCCACATCATCGCCGGCGAAATCAGTGGGGACACCCATGCCGCAGGCCTCATCAGCGAACTGAAGCTGCAAAAAGCCGATCTACGTTTCACCGGTCTTGGTGGGCCGAAGATGGTGGACGCAGGCGGGCAGGGGATTCTGGATTGGGTCGAGACCGCAGGCGTCGTCGGACTCTGGGAGGTGCTGAAAATGTACTCTTACTTCAAGGAGAAGTTAGAGGCCACCGTGACCCAAGTTTTAACGGAGAAGCCAGAGGCCGTCATCTTTGTCGATTATCCAGGCTTTAACCTGCGTGCTGCCAAAAAACTGCGCGCCCGTGGTTATCAGGGGAAGCTGCTTTACTACATCAGCCCGCAAGTTTGGGCCTGGAAAAAAGGCCGGGTAAAGACCATGGCCAAGGTGCTGGACCTCATGATCTGCATCTTTCCCTTCGAAAAAGATTTCTATGAAAAGAGCGGCCTAAAGACCGAGTTCAGCGGACATCCCATGGTTGATCGGGTCAAGACCCTGAAACGCGACTGGCCCCGTGAAACTGGCCTCGTGGGTTGGTTTCCCGGTAGCCGCATGAACGAAGTGAAACGGCTCTTTCCCGTCATGCTAGAGGCCTCTCAAGGCATTCGTTTGCAGGTGCCCACAGTCCGCTTTGCCGTCTCCGCAGCCAATGAAAATCTGGCCAATGAACTACGCCACATGGCCGATGCCGCCGGTCTGCCTGAGGCCAAGCGCTGGGTAGAGGTCGGCACCGTCTATGATCTCTTTCAGCGCTGCCAGGTCGGTGCCGTCGCCAGCGGAACCGCCACCCTGGAAGCCGCCTGCTTTGGACTGCCCTACGCCCTCGTTTATCGGGTGAATGCCATCACCTTTGCCGCCGCCAAGGCCGTCGTGAAGATCAAAAAAATCGGCATCATCAACGTCCTCGCCCAGCGTGATGTCGTGCGGGAACTCGTGCAGGCAGACTTAACCAGTGACACCCTGGCGCAGGAAATGGTCAGCCTGCTCACAGACGCCGCCAAGCGCCAAAGTTTAGAACAGGATCTAGCCTCCGTCGTAGCCACCCTCGGCGCCGGCGGCGCCTACACCCGCGCAGCCCAAGAAGTCCTCACCATTCTTGACCTGTAGGCTCGTTCGCCAGAACGAGAAGGCCCTGGCTTTTGCAAGCAGCTCGAATGATTGTGATGCAAGGAAAAGCGGCGTCCCCGCCGCGCCATCTTGACCTGTAGGCTCGTTCGCCAGAACGAGAGGGGCGTGGGTTTTGCAAGTAGCTCGATTGATTTTGATGTAAGGAAAAGCGGCGTCCACGCCGCGCCAAGTGATTTCGGTAGGGCACTTGATCCTCCCAGCGCCAAAAAGAAAGTGGAATAGGATTGCATCCTGTTGGCTCCCGTCTCTGTCCCTTCCTGCGTTCCAGCCTTCCTCATTGAATTTTCCCGGAATGCTGAAGTGAATTAGGAATGCATGAAGACAGGAAGTGAGAAAAGCCAGAAGCTCTGATTGAGCTCACCTGGATCGTGGCACCAAGAAAGTGGCACAGGATTGCATCCAGTTGGCTCCCGTCTCTGCTCCTGATTGCCCCTTCCTGCCTTCCAGCCTTCCTCATTGAATTTTCCCCGAATGCTGAAGTGAATTAGGAATGCATGAAGACAGGAAGTGAGCAAAGCCAGAAGCTCTGATTGAGCCCACCTCTGAATCGTCACGGCAGGAAAGTGGCACAGGATGGCATCCTAAGGAACAAGGAACAAGGAACATGGAACGGCCTTGAGCCGAAAGCTTTCGTCAGTCAGTTGCAGCCTGAACCCGGTCTCACCCTGAACCCGGTCTCACTCTGTGTAGGTGACGCGACCATCTGGAGTAATGGAGAAAAACTTCTGCTTCTGGAGCGTAGCTATGACCTTCTCAACCTCGGTGGACTCAATGCCACCACCAAACTGAAACATCGCCTTAATGGACCTAACAACTCCATCCTTCTTCTTCGGGCTGAGCTTCTTCAATCGCTCCGCAACATAGGCCAACCTCTCGGAATGATTCATTCGAGGAGCGGCCTCACGATCGCTTGCAACCTTCGCCGGAGGGGTGGAGCCTCCGATTTGAAGTTGTTGCAGCGCGTCATATTCTTGCGTCGTCATCTCAACGATCACGCTGCCGGTAGTGGTGGTTCCGATCTTCTTCATTTCTTCTTAGT
This sequence comes from Verrucomicrobiota bacterium, assembly GCA_026397605.1. Taxonomy (GTDB): domain Bacteria; phylum Verrucomicrobiota; class Verrucomicrobiia; order Verrucomicrobiales; family Verrucomicrobiaceae; genus Prosthecobacter. The sequence continues at coordinate 6,240 of JAPLUM010000868.1, forward strand.
CTTAACGGGCATCTCTAACAAAGCAGCTTCCAAGCCTGAAGCAGGATCGTCATCAACCATGGGGGTACTTGTTTCGTGCCATGGCAGCAACGGCAAACCCAGTTCTTTCAAGAAGACGTTGTGTTTGGCGGCTGCTGTTTGCACGGCCCATTCAATCTCCACCAAATCGTCATTCGTGGCTTCGAGGTCGATCTCTTCCTCACCGACCGCCGTGCTGATGTAGCGGGAGATGTTGAGGTTGAAGTCGTTCTTCTCGATCTCGGCCATCTCGACGCGGCGGGAGTATCGGGGGGCTTCCGTGCGGTTCTGGTAGGTGTCGATGATCTTCGTGATGTTCTCCTCACTCAGTTGGTTCTGGCGTTTGCCTTTCACGAAGTGCTCGGCGGCGTTGATGAAGAGCACGTCGTCGGGCTTCTTGCACTTCTTGAGCACCAGGATGCAGACGGGGATGCCGGTGGAGTAGAAGAGGTTCGCGGGCAGACCGATGACGGTGTCGATGTGACCGTCCTTGAGCAGCTTGGTGCGGATGCGTTCCTCGGCACCGCCACGGAAGAGCACGCCGTGCGGCAGGATGATCGCCATCACTCCGTCTTCTTTGAGGTAGTGGAAGCCGTGCAGGAGAAAGGCGAAGTCGGCGGCGGACTTGGGGGCGAGGCCGTGGCTTTTGAAGCGCACGTCGTCGGCCAGCCCGGCGGTGGGTTCCCAGCGGTAGCTGAAGGGCGGATTGGCGACGATGGCGTCGAAGCTCGGCTTCTTCGCCGGGTTCGCCTAGCGCATCATGTCCCACTCGTTGAGCAGGGTGTCGCCGTGGTAAATGTCGAACTCCGTGTCCTTCACCCCGTGCAGCAGGAAGGCGAAATCGGCGGCGGATTTGGGGGCGAGGCCGTGGCTTTTGAAGCGCACGTCGTCGGCCAGGGCTGTCCAGCGTCACGATGGCGGAGAGGATGTCGGAAATCTGCTGCGGCGTGTAAAACTCGCCCGCTTTCTTGCCGGACCCGGCGGCAAACTGGCCGATCAGGTATTCATAGGCATCGCCCAGCGCGTCGATGTCCGTGGAGAACTCCGCCAGCCCTTCGGCGATCTTCTGGATGATGGTGCAGAGCTTGGCGTTCCGGTCCTCATACTTCTTGCCCAGCTTGGGGGAACTCAGGTCGATCTCTGAGAACAGGCCTTGAAAGGTGCTCTCAAAGGATTCCGTCTCGATGTATTTGAAGCCCGCTTGCAGCGTGTTTAGCAGCTCCGCGTTTTGGGTGCGGGCCAGGTTGGCGATGCTGTTCCAAAGGTGCCCCGGCTGGATGACGTAATGCACCTTCCGCCGCATCTGCTTCTCGAACGCCGGGATGTCGTCCACGTTGTTCGCATACCACAGCGCCAGCGGCACCTTGCGGGCGTCACCGCCCACATCGGGGTAATCCCGCCCCAGTTCCTTCTTCGCCGCCGTCTCGTAATTGTCAGAGAGGTAGCGCAGGAAGAGGAAAGACAGCATGTAATCGCGGAAGTCGTCCGCATCCATGGCCCCGCGCAGTTGGTCGGCGATGCTCCAGAGGGTGTTGCCCAGTTGTTTTTGGTTGGTGTCGGTCATGGTTTGGGCAGATTTTGATATGGGCTTAGTAGGACTATTCTGGTATCAACCGGATGGTCGCTACCACTTCCTCTCTTTCCGTGTCATTGACCCAAGAAATCGAAGGCCAAATCTTCAGAGCGCGGACAATCCCGCTGCCGATGCCGCGAAAGTTAAGAAGATCAGGCGCGAACGAGGCCAATAGAACATTGCGGCTGCGCCTAACGCCTCGCCGGATTTGATCGACAGTTAGGCTGTTCGGCAACTTGCCAGGACTGCGGATCTCAATCCGATCATCGAAAATGAAAAGCTTGATGGAATCCTTGATGAAATAGTCGCGGTGAATCAAGGCGTTGACCAACAGTTCCTCAAAAACCGTTTCTGAGATTTCAGGGCGACCAGTCTGGTTGAACGACCCCTCTCCTTGAATCCTGGAATTCCAGCGCTTGAAGAAACCAATTCCTTCGTCGAATTGCTCGCTCAGGGGACCCGTGATCTGCCGTTGGTCGTGCCATTCCGTCGAGGCGCGGTCAGTGCCTTTGAACCACACGGCATCGATCTTCATTTCCGGCAAGAGAACCGCCAGGCGTTTGCCGAAAAGCAGCAACCCGGCCACCGTTACCCGACCTGAGTCCACCAGTTCCAAGTTTTCAAGAGTCCTTTGGTAGGTAGCGGCATCTTCGTTTCGATTTGGCGTCGATTCAGAATATTTTGCCTCATAGAACCTCTCGAAGCGCTCGTGATCAAAGTCTTCCAGTGTCGAGGCTGCAACCACTTGGCTTTCTGCGTAAAGCTTTTCCCCTGACTGGAACAACCGCGCCAGCTCTTCTGGACTTCGCACGCGGCGCTTGTCAGGGCCATTTTTAACCCAATACTCGCCCTCGTTGTCGCAATAAGGTTTGGACGGTCCATCGGAAATTTCGATGATCACAACGATCCCATCGCTCGTGGGAATCGATCTCGACAAAATGGAAAATGGCGGGCGGACCCTGTCCCATGCAACTTTCGCCATATCCTCGCCGATCTTCTCAGCCTCTTCGCCAGTCAGTCCGGAGATGGTTCCGTCTTTCTCGACGCCAACGAAAATTCGCCCTCCACTGCTGTTGGCGAAGGCAACAATTTCTCCCGCCATCTTGGCGTCCGCCGACGGCTCGCGCTTGAACTGCCGCGTGCTGTCTTCTCCAAGGAGTATCTGGTTTCTCAGTTCGAACTCTTCCATAATTGATAAATTTCCTTTCTGCGCCGGAATGCGTCCTCACCACCTTCCATCACGGTGACGATGCGCTGTTGAATGTCTTTGTCGTCAATGCTGCCATGGTCAAAGGAAAACGTTTCCCCTTCCTTCCTGCATACGATGGCCTGCTCCGCATCGCCAAGTACCGGGATATTTGGGTTGTGAGTGGCGAAAACAAACTGCGTCAGATCCTTCCGCTCCAGCAGTTGGCGGATGAAATGACTGTATAGTGTTTCGTTGTCCAGATCGTCTTCCGGTTGGTCGATGAGGATGACCGGGTGCCTCTGTAGGTGCATGAGAATATGCAGGATCACGGTAGCCCGCTGCCCGAGGGAATATTCACCCAGCGGCTTCTGATGGAAAAGGATAACCGTTTCATCCGGTGTGCGGAAACTCAGGAAGTCTGCCAAATGTTCCAGCAGCGTGGAGCGCACCTTCACAGCAGCGTTTTCACTCAGATGCTCCTCCAGTTGAGCGCGGGCTTGATATAGCTCTCGGCCATCCACAAATGCGTCCTGTATGGTGTCGTAGGATGGTCCCTGCAAACCGCTGCCTCGGAACTTTGAGCGAAGGAACTCACCAAACGCACTACGCTTACCTTTGAAGGCCGTCTGAAGACGAATTTCCTGCGGAAGTTCCGATTCGAGACGACGCACTTCGGCTTCACGCTCAGTGAACCGTTCTCTCCAAAAATCGTGCAGCTTGTTGACCGCCGCGCCGAGCAGGTCACGCGCCGCTTGCTCGGTTTTGGCGCGCTGGGCACCTGCTGCCAGTAGCTTCACCAACTGATCAAGTCGGGACTTCTTCTTGCGGAAAAGCTCCAGATCGAGCTGGGGTTCATTCAGCGTCTTTTGAAGGTCGGCAACCTCCTGCTTCATCTCTTCCTGCACCGGTGCCAGCTTTTGAAGAGCCTCGCTCACAGAGGCGAATGCTTCCCGGAGGGACTGGAGCGCCGCTTGAGCAGTCGTCTTGGCCTCGTCGGACTTTGCTTTTGCCGCAGCGAGGTCGGCAGCAACGGGTTCGCTCCGCTTGGATTTCAGCACGGGGAATGCCGCATCCGCATCGTCCCAATCCGCTGCCTCCTTGAGGTTCGTGCCCAGCTCCATCAATGCCTGTTGCCATGCCGCAATCGCCTGCCGATCACCATCAAAGAGGGTCATGTCGGCCAGCTTCTTGTCCACGCCCTTTTCCGTGAAAACCTTGAGATACACTTCCAGTTCGTTCTTCTCCTTTTGCAGCGCTGCGATCTTCTCGGTGGCTTCCAGCGTCTCTTTCAGTTGCCGGGCCGCTTGGCGCACGCCTTCGATCAGAGCTGCCTCTTCCTGCGGCTTTGGATCGAGCCGGTCCGCCAGCAGTTTGTCGAGAAAGCTCTCGTCGAAAGATTCGGAGCGGGTCGAAAGGTCCTTCTGACCGAAGTAGAGAATGTCTTTCAGGATCGAGCCGGGTGAGATGTCCCGATAGACCCCATCCAAATACACCGAAGGCTGTCCGGTTCGTTCGCGTTCGATCCGGACTTCCCGCCCGAACTCATCCACCGCTTCCACCACCACCTTGCCAGCCGGCGAAAGCATCCGTTCCACGAGCCCGGACTTGTATGTTGGATCAGAAACCTCGCGGAAGCCGAGGGCATGACGCAGGCACTCGATCACCGCCGACTTGCCATTCCCTCTCGGGCCGATCAGGCAATTCAGCGATTGAGAGAACGGCACGGCAAGCTCATCCAAGGCGCCGCCATCGAATCGCACTTGGCGCAATAGGACCGCCTGCCGGGGTTCGGGCAGTTCAGAGCGAACCCGGTGGGCGTAGTCGAAGAGCGCAAACTTCGCCGCCTCAAACGAAAGCTCTCCGAGCTTGAGATAGCTGGATTTACCCTTTCCGATCTCTTCGATGGCTTTCGGGTCGCTTCCCTCGACTTCGGCAGGATACCAGCCATTTAGCCACTGCTGCACTAGAGCGCGGCACGGTTTGCCTTTTCCTGCGCCGTCGTGGGTGCGGACTTTTAGGAATTCTCCTGCTCATATTGGCTCGGGGTTTTCCCTTCGAACGCCACCGTGAGGAATGGATTGATGTTGTCCTGCCCATTCTCCAGCCAGGCATCGGAGAACACCACAAGCGTATGAATCCCGTTTGCCCCATCATTCACGGAAAGCTCCACACCGGGCAAAAGCGCGATTTTCTTCTTCCGGGCGGTGGCGCGGAGGGATTTGAACTCGTCGAAATCGAACTTATTGTGGTTGGTGATGACGCCCAAACGGATGCCCGCCTTCTCCAGCGCATCGACGTAGGCGCTGTTGTAGTAGTTTTCGTCCCCGCTGTATTTGAACTCCTTGTCTGCCTTGGTGTGCAGATGGAAGTCCACGCGGACCCATTCCGCGCCTCGCGGGAACTGTTTGTCATTGGTTGAAGTCATCTTGCTCATCGTAAGTTCAGGTTGAGGAAACTTCTATCCTTCATTTGCCTCCGGGGATGGGAAAAGCTGCTGCATCAGGCCTTTCTTGTGGGTCTTGAGGGCTTCGAGCTTTCGGGTTTCGGCGGTGATCAGGGCGTCGAGGCTGCTCAGGCACGTGGCGATGCGTTGTTGTTCGGCGTGGGGAATGAGCGGAATCTTGAGTTGGGCAAACGTCTCACGCGTGAAGTGCTTGATGCCGCCTCCAGTGAAGAGCATTTCGAACTGGGTTGTGCCCGCTAGGTTTTCGAGGTGGAGGACGAGCAAGCGGGGTTCGAACGGCACATTGAACCGGACGCGGTGGATGGCCTTCTGAAACTTGAGGTCTGGCAAACGCCCATCCCAGACGGCAGCGCGCCCAGGTTCTCCACCCTCGCAGACAACGACATCACCAGCCCTCAGGCCGAAGCGATCAAGTTCACTGTCGTTGAAAAACATCTGTGGCAGGTTGGACGTGTTTACCTCGTTCCAGCGCACCGACACGTTGTTGAGGTATGGAAGAAGGCGTCCTGTCGTGTGCTTTTGTTTGTCGAGCATCTTACCGAGCTTGATCTCGGCGATGTCACCCAAAGCCACTTCTTCCCACTCCTCGGCGTTTTGGAATTCGGGGAAGCGGAGGCGGGGTTGGGTTTCGCCTTCGCGGGGGAAAAGCTGCTGCATCAGCCCTTTTTTATGGGTCTTGAGCGCGTCCACTTTCCGCGCTTGCGCGGCCATCAGCTCGTCCACCGAACTCAGGCACTCGGCGATTTCTTGTTGTTCGGGGACGCAGGTGTGCGGGATGGGAATGCGATCCAGCATCGCCTTGTTGAGCTTTGGCTGGGCCATGCCCGTGATAAAGTCGTCGAGCTTGATTGAGTTGAGATACACCTCCACGAACTTCTGCGTGCAGCCGTTTTCAAATCTCAAAACGTGAGCGTGATTGTTCACCCATGTCTTTCCCGAGATCGGGAATGCAATCGGATAGGTCCGTGCAACCAAGTTCGCTCCGTCTTCAGAGACGCAAAGCAGGTCTTCGTCAAAGATGTAGCCTTCCACGTAATCGACGATGCCGGATGCGCCATAGTATGGGACATCACCCGCTGCTCTGTCACTTGATGTGATTGGACGGCGCTTGTTGTCGAGATTCTCAGCCACCTTGCCAAGAGGCTTCGTCTCCCACTCTCCAGCCCCCCGAAAATCAGGAAACCTCAGCTTCGGCACCAGCGTTGGACTTCCCGCTTCCTTCGTGGCGGTGGTTTTCATGGCAGCAGGCTCCTGCCTTTTTCGGTGAGGCGATATTGCTGCAACCGGCTGTTGGGTTTGTCGGGCAAGG
>JAPLUM010000475.1 GCA_026397605.1 Verrucomicrobiota bacterium
TCCATGATCGAGGTGCGAGAAGACCGTGAAGTCCGAACGATACTCTTGCAACGGAGCCAGTGTCTTACTAAGAGCGTAGTCAGGCCCTCCCGCCGTCGGAAAGAATCCACCGGGCCAGAAGCCGAGGTGATTGCCAATGCAAATCAAGCGTCGCGGATCAGCCGTAGGAGCCGCAGCCGCAAAGCCGACGTTGAGGCTCTCAAAAGCCGGAAGCGCGAGGGAAACGCCAAGTCCGCGAAGGAAATGGCGACGATCAATGACGGGGGTGGAGCTTCGCTTCATAAAGTCGGTTCAAGTGCTTGAGATTGATTTGATGGCAAGAGAATGGGGGCAGGAGAATGTTCGGAATTGTGCCTGATGTTTGGGTTCAGGCGTAACGCTCTCAATGGCTAGACTTCCGATGCCTCCGCGCCCTGCCGAAAATCTTTTCAAATGCATGCCATCCGCTGCTGCCAAATGGGTTGTTGGATCTTTGATCGGGGAACCGATGTCTGGCGAATCAGCCATAAACGGCTAAAAAATCAGCCAAGTCGCCCTCCTCCCCGATCACAAAACCCTCACGCTCAGCCAGATCGTGAAGCTCACGAAAGGCAAGCCCAGCGCCGTGAAGCTGCGTCCGAAGGAACTCGTCGAAAAAGGCTATCTCCTGCCGAAGGGGCAGGGGCTCGGGGCGCACTATCTGAGGCGGTCATAGAAGCCGAATGCCTGAGTGAAAAGCTGCCGAGAGCGGCAAAGCAATGGGTGTAGCAAATCACAGTCGTTCAAAAGGGAATCTCGTCATCCTCTGCCATTGGCTCTGGCTCGAATACGACTAGTGCTGACTTTGCCAGTTCTGGCGTGAGCAGCGGCTCGTTGCGCTTCGCCGTCCATGCTTTCTGGAAATTTGGCCCTTCCGACTGTGGCTTATGTCTCTCCGGCGGCATGGCAATCTGCACGGTGAGTGGAATCGGGAAATCCACCCCTACTACTGCGGCTTCGCCGGGCGATAGCGTGGGCAGAAATGCAGCAGCAGCGCGGTCAATCTCGCCTGCCGCACGTTCGACGACCTCACGATCCTTGTCATTGATGAGCCGATGGACAATGAGTGTTCCCATTTGGCTGAGAACTCCATCGGGGATGTCGCGCGGGCGTTGAGTCGCCATGCAAATGGCCAGCCCATACTTGCGACCTTCCTTGGCGATGACATCGAAGGCATCCAGCCGGTGCGCTGTGTCTTCGTCACCAAGACTGCGATTCAGGAATTGATGTGCTTCATCAAGGAAGACGAGCAGCGGTGCATCAGCAAAGGCCCCGCTGCGAGCACGACGTATGAGATCGCGCCCGATCGCGTTGGCGATCAGTTCCCGAGCGTTGTAATCAAATTGCACGAACTCGAGAGAAACTCGAAGAATGGGCTTGGCGTTATGGGTCAAGAAGGCTTCGAAAATCGAGAAAAGTGAAGTCTTACCGGTGGGACGGAGAATTGGCGCAAGGGCGTCGCTTTGAAGCATCGCGTTTATTCGGGAGACAAGGGTCACGCAATAGGACATTTCGCCGCTGTCGACGCCATACTTGGCAGGATCATCTCTCGGCGGTTTGGTCGAAAAGTCCTTTCCTATCGCATAAACGCATTCACACGGAATCTGCTCTGGGAGTTTGGTCACGTCGAACTTCGCTTTTGGGTCGTTGATAGCGGCTGCGTGCATGTTCATGCCGTCGACGACCGGTTTTCGTGGCCGGTCCGCTTTGTAGATCACACCATTCGTAGCGAGCAACGGTGCAGCACGAGCGAGTTTCAGGCTACGGATTGCGTCTCGTAGCTTTGGAGCTTGTGTCTTGCCGCTGGGCTGAAAGAGCGCATACAAGTCCAGTTCCGATAGCTCTTCATAAGGAAGCACGACCTCTGTCCCGACAGCAGGTTTCTTGGCAGGCGAGCCGAGATAGTAGTGCTCTGCCAAATCACCAAGCGTGTGATACTCGCCTGTCGCATCGAGCAGGATGATGCGGGAGTTGTGTTTCGCACATTCAGTCATCAGCCGAGCGAGGGTGTAACTTTTGCCTCCACCCGTTGTTCCAAGCACAGCGCAATGCCGACCAAAAACGCGCTCAGGAGTGACTTCGATGGGTTGGTGATTGCCAGATGGCAAACTGCCGATGTGAAGTTTAACCACCGCCTCCGCATCGGCCTTTGAGCCAAATCGTTCCGCGACATGGGAAACAAGTGCAGGTGGCGCAGAATACACAAAGCTGCCAAGACGTGGATGCTCCGCGATTCCACAGATGACACGCCCGCTATCGAGGTCGAGCGTGGCGATGAGCTGGATGTTCCCAACGGGATGTGCCTCGTGGGACTTGCCAAGTTCAACCTCCACGGCGAGCCGGTCGCGCTCTGGGAGCTTCACGCTCGTAATGCGTCCAAAGACGGCGAACGCCGCACACTCGATAAATACGAACTCACCAACCTGCCCGCCTGCCATGCGCTCACCGAAGCGGAGCGACGGTGAATCCTTCGCAGCTTTGGGCAGATTGGCTTTGACGTAACTTGGCCCAGCCTCACAAACGCTGCCAATCAAGCGTCCCGAATCGAATGGGGTAACAGGAAGGGACAAACTCATGGCTGTGTGAGTGCGGTCGCTCGGAGTTTTTGCAGACGCTCGTCTTCTGTCGAAGCAACGAGGTCGGGTATGTGTGTAACGAACTCCTCGAAGCGAGCATTTAACAATCCAAGTCGCGGATCGTTGGCGGAGGCGAATCGTTCAATCTGCTTGTAGGCACTATTGTATCCACCTTCGAGACGTTGCCGCAAACTCGGATCAACAACGAGCATTTTGAAGCTGATGTTGCTCCGCAGTGCGGAGAGAATTGGCTCGGCGAGATGTTTGTCGGCGAAGCCAAATCCCATCACCAGCAACGCAGTTTTCGGCTGTCGGAGAGCTGTCTGAAAACGCGACATCATTTCCAAGTATGGCTGTTCGTATGAAGCCGCAAACTTCGTATCACGCGGGTAGATAATGACGGGATTTGCTACGGTTGGATTCTTCACAACTCGTCCATCATCTTTGCGCTCCCAGTCGAGCGAGCCATGGAGCTTATAGAGGTGAAAGACGTTCTCGATGTAGTCCGGCGTGCCCTCGCTGGCATCGCGCCGAACGATGTCGTAGCCAAAGTAGGTGCCATCGAACTCCTGCGGCATCGCGTGAGAAAAGCCATCCACGGTGACGAATCGGGAACGAGCTGCCGCCTCCTCGAAGCATAGATCATAGTTTGTCGTAAACAGCTTCATGCGAGGCCGCCTTGTGGCACGACGCGCCACTCGACGAAGGAAATCCTCATGATGGCGAAAGTCCTCGGCTTGCTCGGTGAATCGACACCGCTTGACGACCCTCTCCTCCAAATCCTGAACAAATGTCCGGAGGGTGGCGTCATCCCAGAACTGCAATGCAAGATTGCAACGTGACATCAGTTCCTCGAAGTCCCGCTTATCTGCGGGGGCGTCGTAATGAATCTGTTCGCACAGCTTGTTGATGTCGCCCTTCCAAGCTTTCTCTGCCTCTTGCCACAAATCACCCATCGTCGGAGCAAGTCTTTCGCCAAAAAACTCATCCGTGACACAGAGTGACGTGCCGAGTCCAGTCATGACGACTAGATTTTCATCGGTCATCATGCCTGAAATGAATGAGCGCAGATGCTTTACATCGTCATCATCTGCGCCATTTCCGATTGCCTTCCATTCACTCCTCGTCTTGGCGGAGCGGAACTCAAGTGATGCCGCAGGAGACGTGCCTGGCGCGGATGTTGTTGACGGTGTTTGAGTGGCTGACATTGGATGGGTGTGAGAGTCTAGGGGAGAATCGGATTCCAAACCTTCGCAAAACCAAAGCCCTCAAAATCCTTCACGTTCGCCGTGGCAAACTCGGTGACGCCGAAGGCGCGGAGGCTGAGGGCGGTGCGGGTGTCGTAGATGCGGCGGCGGGCGAAGGTGGGCACGGCGGCTTGTTGCCAGAGTTCGGTGTGGAGTTCGCGGCTGGTTGGCGGGAAGCCCAGGATTTTCCAGCGGGGATGCTGACGGTAGCTTTGGATGACGGCGACAGCTTCGGGCGCGGTCAGCGGCTGGGTGAGGACGGCGGGATTGCGAAGCAGCAGGTAGAACTCGGTGAGCACGAACTCACTGATGGCCACGTCCTCCCGTTGCGACACGGCTTCGATGAACTTGCGCGCTGCCACGTGATAAGGTGAAGCCTCGCTGTAGCAGTAGAGCAGAAGATTCGTGTCGATGGAGAGCATTGCCGGTCAGGAGGTGTTTCAGGCCAAACGTGGGTCACCATCGGCAAAGATGGCGTCACGGAGTTCGTCGGCACTGAGGCCTTTCCATCCAACGCGGTTGGAGGTCGGCGGAGTCCAGGCCACGGAGGCCTTGCTGGATGTCTCTGGATAGACCTGAAGCAGCAACTCAGCCCCACGGCGAAAGGTCTCCGCCAAGGACCATTCACGCTGCTTGGCGAAGGTGCGGAGTTCCTGAAACAACTCCTCGGGGACTTGGATCTGTGTCTTTGTCATGATGGAGATTATCCCACTCCATCAAATTAATGTCAATCGTTGAAATGGTCTCGGATGGGAGCTCCTGACTTCTGACTTCTGACTATTCGGTGCCCTTCTTCTTACCTGCTTTGCGCATGGCTTTTTTGTCATCCTTGTTGGTGGGTGAGTCCGGCTCGTTGTGCGCAGGCAGGAGTGCTTTGAACTTGGCCATGATTTCCTTGGATTCGGGATTCGCTGCCAGATTCTTGTGCTCTAGCGGGTCGGTGCTGTGGTCGTAGAGTTCCTCGGCACCATTCGCTTTGCCGCCATACCAGGTGTAGCGGTAACGGCCATCGGTGAGGGAATGATTGCTGAACTGATAGGTGGTCATTGTGGGATGATTCCACTCCATTTTCGGATCCTTCAGCAAGGGCACAAAGCTGCGCCCTTCGTTCTCGGCATTGGGCGGGAGGCCGCACAGCTCGACCAGCGTGGGATACATATCGAGCAGGTTGACGACGCCATCACATTTGACGTTGGCAGGAGTCATGCCGGGCACACGGACCATGAAGGGCACGCGGTCAGACTCTTCCCAGAGGTCGGTTTTGCCGTATTTCGTCTTCTCGCCCAGATGCCAGCCGTGATCGCCCCAAAGCATGAGGATGGTGTTGTCAGCATACTGGCTCTTCTTCAACGCATCGAACAGCACACCCAGGCAGTGGTCCACGTAACTGATGTTGGCGAGGTAGGCGCGTTGCGCCTGCTTGTGCATGTTGGCTTTGTCGATCGCGTCAAACGAGCCAATCGAAGACTTGAACAGTCGTTTTCCATTCGCGTCCACGATGTCGTTGAGATCGTCGCGGAAGATTTCGACGGGCTTGATCTGCTCCAATGGATAGAGGTCGAAGAACTGCTGGGGAACAATCCACGGCAGATGTGGTTTGGAGATGCCCAGGGCCATGAAGAACGGCTTGCCGTCGAAATCGCGCTTGAGCTGATCTGCTGCCCATTGGCAAGCGACATAATCCTTGGTCTCTTCGACCGGTGCTTTGCAGGCCCCCCAGCGCGCCACTTCCTTTTCCTCCCCTTTCTCTTGGCCCTTTTCTTCGGCTTTTTCGCCTAAAGCGGATGACGGGGATTCTTCCCAGAGCATGCCTTTGTTGCCACCTCCGCCTTCAGCGAACTCTTGGAACGCCCATTGGCCCTCATCCAGGCCGTCAGCCTTGGCATGTTTGTGGAAGATTTTCCCGGTGGAAAGTGTGTGGTAGCCGTTCTTGGCGAAGTATTCGGGAAGGGTGACGATATCCTTGGCTTTGGGGGCCTTCTTCAAGTCTTGCGTATTGCCGTAAATGCCAGTCGTGGAGGGGCGTTTGCCGGTCAGGATGGCCGAGCGG
>JAPLUM010000573.1 GCA_026397605.1 Verrucomicrobiota bacterium
CCGACACCCATAGCCGCGGCGGAGCTTTTGGCGCCACATCTCAGTGAGCGGAAGCCCTCCTTAGAAACGACTCACCCAAGCAAGACAGCGCGAGTGCAGTCGGTTTTATATCATCATGAGCGGGAGCTGGAGCTGACAGCCAAGGGGCCTCTGATGCATGAACCGGAGCGGCAGATCCAGCAGGCGGAGCAGTCTATCGATGATGCGGAAGCTCGACTGACCAGCGCTATCCGTGAGCAATTGAGATCGCTGACGGATCAGCTCACGGATAGGCAACAAGTCTTACAGCAATACCACCCGCGAGTGATGATCTCCGAGGCGGGGCATCGCGTGCAATCCAGTGCTGATCGCCTCCGCCAGCTCATGGAGCATCGGCTTGTGCGGCTGGAAGATCGACTGCGGGCGAGGGCGGATCTGCTGCGTAATTTGGGGCCGGATTCCATCCTTTCACGCGGCTTTTCCTACACCATGACCGCCGGCGGCAAGCGCCTACGTGATGCCAAAGACATCCAAAAAGGCGACAAGCTGGTGACCAAACTCCAGCGCGGTGAGGTGACGAGTATTGTGCAGTAACCAAGGGTAACTCTAGCTGTCTGCCACAGCGCGGGCTGCGTCTCGCAGGCGCTGACGCAGGGGTTCGGCCTTTGTAGCTAGACTGCGCTGCTCCTGCTCATACTGGGTTCGGCCCTCAATCGTCTCGATAAAGACAGGCTCATAGCCAAGATGGGCTAGATCGTAGGGACTGGCGCGCATGTCCAGATCCCGACCTTCCTGGGCCAAATGAAAGCACTCGCCGATGAGGTCAGCGCCTACCCAGGGCCAGAGTTTGCTGGCCCATTTATAGAGGTCCATATTGGCGTGCAGACAGGCACCTTGCTCCATTTCTAAACGAGTATCCAGAATGGGCTGGAGCACATTCATCGGTCTAGCGGCAGGAGTGAAAAAGCGAAAGGCATCGTAGTGAGAGCAGCAGACGCTCTGGGACTCCACAAAGCTGGCCAGCGCCTCGGGGGTGAGCCTTAGTTCATAGCCCTGATGGCGGATCTCTTCCCGCGATTGCTGGTAAACCATGGCCCACTCATGCAGTCCGAAACAGCGGAAGCGGGGCGCACGCATTTGGACATTTTCACACAGCGTCATCACCCAGCGGGCCAGATCTTTGACATGCGGTTTGATGGCTTTTTCATCCAGCTGGAGCTGGTCGCCCTCATGAATGACGGGCACTTTCAGAAGCCACGGCATCTCGATCAGATCCTCTGCGCTGACGGCCATGGTCACGCCTTGAGGTGGTAACCATTGCTTCAATTTTGCCGGAGAAAAATTGTAATAGGTGAACAGAAAATCATGCACCGGATGCTTTTGCTCCCGACTCCGCCGCTGCACAAAGGCATCTGCGGCTGCGGCCACACGGCTCAGGTGGTCGTGGCTTAGGCTGCGCCAATGTTCGCGATTCCAGAGACTCATTTCGGGGACTTTTTCACCACATCCAGTCGCGGATCACTGAGATCGAGTCGATACATGATGCGTGGCGATTTTGACGGCCTTGGTCCAGGGACCACTCGGTGTCGGGGCCTCAGCGAACCAGACTTCTCCGAGCTGAGAGACGTCACCTTTATTTTGATTGCCGATCATGATCCAGGTCTTTCGATGCGCGTTCCAGTTCACGCTAGAGCGGTGGATGGTGACCGGCTTCCCAGTGAGGGCATCCTTCAGCTGGAGTAGCGCCCGGCTAGGTGGCAGGCGCTTTTCAGAGATGGCCTTGGCCTCGGTGGTCTGGGTCACAGGAGGCTCGGTTTTTTGCCAAAGGTAATCCTGTTCCGCCTTCGACCACGCCAGGGCCTCATAGGCACCGGGATTCAGGATTTCATCGTATTTAGCAGGCACACGCGTCAGGGCGAAGCTGTCGCTGAAGTAAAAGAAGTCGCCCTCGTCATTCTTCACACGCACCGCATTGCCTTCCGGGTGCTGCCAGTCAAATTCATCGCCCAGCGTCGTCACGGGAGTGAAGCGTCCTAAACTTTCATCGTATTCGGCAATGCCATGTTCCAGGCGTTTGGTCAGATCTTTGAAGCGACCGTAATGCCCCAGCAGATGCTCTTTTCCCGCGCTGTCCTCCACGGTGAGCAGACCAAAAATCCACACCGGTCCTGGAGCCTCCATCGGCAGCATCGGGCGGATTTCTCCCTTGTCGGTGGTCAGATATTCCAAATGTACGCCCTCGGCTGGGTTCAGTCCGCCTTTCTGCGGTAGATCCGACCAGGCGCAAGTCGTGTGAAAATTTCCCAGCGGATAGTGGGCCACATTCGTGTCACCCCAAAGCCAAAAGAGCCGCCCTTTCCATGGCAGCGCCTGCACGCTGTCCTGCCCCATCGTCATGTTAAAATTGGCACGAGGCAGCGGGCTCTCTTTTCCCAGCAGTTCCGAGTCACGATAAATTCCCTGACCCGTAAGGCGCGGCAGTCGCTCAGCGATATTCAGCCGCATGACAGGGATCTGGTGCGTCTCACCGAGTTTCGGTGTTAATCGAACGCCACTGTAGCCAAAGCCATCCTTCGCCACCGTGTAGCCTGGTGAGTTGACGTGAAAAAAGACCTCTTTGCCCATCAACCCCGGCTCATGAAAGGCGATCCAGCCGGCACTATCAGTCGTGTAGCTGATATGATTCACCGTGGTCAGTGTCACGAGCGGCACCCCACGCTCCGTCGTTTCATCGATCACATGAATGGCATACCAGTCCGCCGAGCCAGCCTGAGCTGATAGCAGAGATAAAAAAGCCAGGATCGAACCGCAAAGAAATCGCATGACTGGTCTTAGCATTTTCTGATCATTTTAAAAAGGTCGAAATATTTTTGATCGTCAATGCGTATGGAAAAGACGCCAAGTGATACTCTCGTGCGCCAATCGCCCCCTAGATTTCGCTGGATTTCCCCTCTGCTTCATTCAAACTCACGCCTCTCATCCACCGACCAACCCCAATAAAATCCATGTCAGATAAGACCTGCTCCACCAATACCTGCTGCCCTCGCCTTGATCTCGCTTTCGCTAACCTGATCACCCGTCTCTGGGTCGGAATGCGTCTCTTTATGGCAGGTGTGGATAAATTCCGCTCAGGTGATGGCGCTGCTGCTACCTTTAATGCTGGCAACTACGACACCAAGACCGGTGTCATCGCCAAGCTGATGACCGATAACAGCTTCCTGCCAGCTTTCCTGCCACCTTCCGCCATCGATCTCTATGCTCACGGCATTGGCTACGCTCTCCTTCTTGTCGGTATCTGGGTTGCACTGGGTATTTTTAGCGAAATTTCTCTGCTCGCTGCTGGCATGACCTTCCTTTCGCTCGGTTTTGGTCTGGCCGCTCTTCCTGATGACACGGAATTGGGAGTGAATATCGGTATCGGCATCGTCATCACCTATCTTGCCCTGACCACAGCCAAGCACGGCTTCCTTTCTCTGGACGGAATTTTGAGCCGCAAAAAGAAAAGTGCAGACGCCTGATCTTAGACAGGACGTAACCCACGCACCTACCCTATGAGCACCGAGATCACTACCCCAAAGCCATCTGGACTTTCCAAGTTCATGGATCGCCGCTCCTTCCTGCGCACAAGCGCCGTTTCAGGAGCCGGTATTTACCTTGCCACCAGCAAAAGCGCCATCGCCCAAGGCGAGCAGGCAGGCCGCACGATTAAATGCGCCCTCGTCGGTTGTGGAGCCCAGGGCGACCGCCTCCGTGCAGCCGCCTCGCAGATCCCCACAGGCATCGAATGGGTCGCCGTTTCTGACATCCGCGAAGACAAGCGCAAGGTCATGGGACGCTACATGGAGCTGCAAAACAAGCACCAAGTCACTGGTAAAGTAGCACTCTTTGAGACAGTCGAAGAAATGCTGGAGAAGCAGCCTGATATTGAGGCTGTATTCATTGCCACGCCTGACTTCCTGCACGCACCCTTCTCGCGCCTTTGCCTTTCCAAAGGAAAGTCTGTTTATTGTGAAAAGATGATGTCCAACACCATCGACGGTGCCCGTGACATGGTCAAAGCCGGTCGCGAATTCACTGGCATCTTCCAGATCGGACATCAGCGCCATTCCAACCCGCGCTACATTCATCTGCGTGAGAAGGTCATTAAAAACAATCTCCTCGGTCGTGTGACTCATTGCTATGGTCAGTGGAACCGTGGTGTCTCTGCCAGCACGCCGCTAGGCGCGCCAAAGAAAAACCCAGTCTCCCCAGAACTGCTTGCCCGCTATGGGTACGGTAGCATGGAAGAGTTCCTGAACTGGCGCTGGTTTGCCAAGTACGGTGGTGGTCCAATCTCCGATCTGGGCGCTCACCAGATCGACATGTTCAACTGGATGTATGGTACCACACCGACCTCCGTTTATGCAGCAGGTGGTGTCGATTACTACGACGGCACTCCAGGGGAAGACGGCCAGCCAAAAGCCAAGTTTGAGCTGCCTGACAATGTCATGTGCCTTTATGAGTACAAGCTGCCTACCGGCACCATGCGTGCCTACTACCAGGTGCTCACCACGACGGGTAGCCAAGGCTACTACGAGAAGCACATGGGCGTGAATGGCTCAGCTCTGATCTCCGAAAGCCCAACCTCCAATCAAGTCTATGCCGAGCCTGGCCAAGACTGGAGCAAATGGACCACAGGTGATGATGCGGTGCTCGTCAAAGCACCGGACAACATCAAAAACAAGTTCTGGGAGCACACCCGCTCATGGGCCAAACCCGCACCGAAGTCCTACGCCGTTACTGGTGTGGCCAAGGCTGTGGCAGACGCTCGTGAGTCCAAAGCTCTCGATCCTTGGGAAATCCCAGTGACGCTCAGTGTGTATCCCCACACTCCGCACGTCGCTAATTTTATTGAGGCCGTGCAGATGAAGAAGCCTGAGCATCTCACCTGCAATGTCATGGATGCCTTTAAATCCTGCGTTACCGTTCTGAAAGCCTATGAATGCTTGAAGACCGGTCAAAAATACACCTTTACCCCTGAAGACTTCACCGTTTAAGCCGTCAGACAACCCAGCGCATAAAACCAAGCGCTAAACAAACCTAGTTCCCCCAAATGAAACATACCACCCTAGCCATCGCCGCCCTTGCGATCATCAGCACTAGCCTCTCTGCCCAGGAGACGGAAGAAATCAAAATCGAGTTTCCGAAGCCCATGTTCATTGGCACTCCGGTTCCTGCCAAGCTGCCGAACCTAGAAACGCCTGATCCAAGCAAAATCATCAAGTCCTTCACCGCCGCCAAAGGCACCGTGAATCTTGCCAAGGACAAAGAAGTCACCTCCAGCGATCCAGCCCCGATCATCGGCGACCTGCCACTCGTGACCGATGGCGATGCCGACGGTTCTGACGGTTGCTTTGTCGAGCTCGCTCCTGGTCCACAGTGGGTGCAGATCGATCTCGGTGCCAGCACCACCATCGACAAGATCGCCATGTGGCACTACCACAAGCAAGCTCAGGCCTACGTGGACGTCGTCGTTCAGATCTCTGACGACAAAGAATTCAAGACTGGTGTCACCACTGTCTGGAACTCCGACCACGACGACACCTTGAAGCTGGGTGCAGGTGCTGATCCAGCTTACATCGAGACCAACCACGGTCGCGTTGTCGATGGCAAAAAGACCAAGGGTCAATACGTCCGCCTCACCAGCAATGGCAACACCTCCAACGAGCTGAACCACTACTGCGAAGTCCAAGTCTTCGGCGTTCCAGGAAAATAATCCCTGCCTTTAGGCTCCAATTTCGAGCCTACTTAAAAGTTCACAAGCCGTCTCTGGTCTCATGCCAGAGGCGGCTTTTTCTTGGGTATTGGAAATTCATTAGCCGCAGAAAAACAAATCGTGTGATTTTTCCGTTACGAATGAATGCCTAAACAAGCTAGATTCTTCACGAAAAAGGTTTTACAATTGCCCGCAAATGTGATTCAAATAGAATATCTCGTTAAAATTCACGTTTTTTTAATCTCGCCGCACTTCTTCAACCCCATCTCAGTATCATGAAAAAAGCCCCCATTTACGCACTGCTGGCCTCAGCTTGCTTGATTTCCATGACCTTAGCCAAGTGGACGCGGATTCCCGCTGCTGAGACAAGAACCGTGAATATGAGTCTTGGTTATGTTGGGACCACCGTTGACAGCTCAACTGGAATTTCCCCCTCGAGTGGCCTGATCACAGGAGATGTAATCAAGCCAATCAATGTTGCGGCAGGGAAAAGTGAGGCTGTCATTAAATTCGCAAAACAATCGATGCTGAAAACAGCTTCCTTCGTGAGTGATGGGCTTGAGGGTAAAGTGGATGCCTCTGTAAGCTCCGATGGCAAAGCTTGGAATCAAATTGCCTCCTCGGTTTTTTCTACTTCTGATCGCGAAATCAAGTTGAATGCTGGTGCTGCTCAAGGCCGGTACCTTCGTCTTCAGTTTGAATTGATCCATGGTGGTAGCATCCGCAGTTTTCAGGTTTTTGGTTCTTTAACTTCTGAGGAAGCCGACGCAATTGAAGTAGGTGAGGATTCTCCAGTTAACTATGCCTCTGCGTTTGGCGGGGGCCGTCTGATTTATATGAGCCCTGAGTCTTATGGAAGCAGAAATGAAGCTGCCTCTGGTGGCAGTATCGATTTCCCTGAGTCCAATGACAAGTACCGCACAGCTGTCTATGATTTAGGCCAAGTCCGCACCCTGACTGAATTTGGTTCGGTGCATTCTCCTCGTCCAGTACGCATGACGGTTTATGCTTTTGACGTTCTTCCTGAAAAAGAAGACTGGCGTGGACGCTTAACCTTTGATCCGACCATTTTTGATACGACTCAGCCAGTTGCCAGCGGGGAAGATCCCCAGGGTGCGGGAGTCGTTGAGATGAATCCAGATCAAGCGGTGAAAGCGCGTTATTTGGCCCTGCGCTGGGAACCAGACTTCAATCCTCCTGGTATGTCTATCTTCAGCTTGAAATTAAATGGTAAAGGTAAGGCTAAGGGCGGTAATAAAAATACTCGCGGTGCTAATGGTTTAGGTGACAAGGGTGCAAATTCGCAATCTCCAGGTGGCCTTACCACTCCTTTTTCGGGTGCTCCTAGCGGATCGGGTGTTGGCGTTGGTGCTGCCGCTGCCTCCAAGAAAAATAAAAGCCCAAAATAATTTTTTAGAGTTTTTAGATTTTAAAAAGCAGCAGATTTACCGTCTGCTGCTTTTTACTTTTTAACCTTGGTCCGGTTTCTCTTTGACCCAGCTAGAGCAAGCGGTTAGAGCGTGTTCTGCCATTTTTATCATGTCTGCATCCGACCGCCAACATACCCTTGCCAAATCTGCTTCTATCACAGGAACCTCTCTCCACACGGGTGAGCAGGTAACACTGACCTTGCAGCCAGCTCCTGAAAATTTTGGCTTTAAGTTCCGGCGCATGGATCTGGAAGATAAGCCCTTCATTTCTGCGCTCGTTGAAAAAGTCCAAAAAGTCGAGCGCGCAACCACGATTGCTGAAGGCGGTGTCAATGTTCATACCGTCGAGCACGTGATCAGTGCTCTGGCTGGCATGGGTGTGGATAATGCGATCATTGAAATGGACGCGAATGAGCCGCCCATCGTGGATGGCAGTTCGATGCCCTTTGTGGAGCTTATCAAAAAAGCCGGCCTGCAAGAACAGCAGGCAGCGAGAAAAGTCTTTGAAATCCGTGAGCCGATCTATCAGGAGACGAGGGATGGGACCATCTTGACCATCGTCCCTGATAAAAAATTCCGCATCAGCTGCACCAATGTCGGCCCAGAGGGGCGGTTCACTCAATACTTCTCTCTGGAGATCAATCCGGAGACCTACGAGAAGGAAATCGCAGCAGCTAGAACCTTCGTTTATTATGAGGACATCGCTCATTTGATGGAGAAGGGCCTGATCAAAGGTGGAACCCTTGAAGCAGCTGTGGTGGTGCGCGGGGAGACCCTGCTGTCCAAACAACCGCTGCGCTTCGACAACGAGTTCGTTCGTCACAAGATTCTGGACATTATCGGCGACCTCATGCTTTCCGGAAGGCGCATCACAGGTCATGTCATCGCCGTGCGCCCTGGGCATGGGCCGAATACGGAGATGGCTAGAGCGATTGATGCCCAATACAAGGCCATGCACGCCATGATGCCGCCGGCGCTGAACATCCCGAACGGTGAGGTGGTCCTGGATGTGAATGCAGTGATGCGGATTTTGCCGCATCGTTATCCTTTCCTGATGGTGGACCGCATCATCGGCTTTGACGGTGAAAACAAGTGCACAGGGGTGAAGAACGTCTCCATCAACGAGCCGTATTTCCAAGGCCATTTCCCAGGGCATCCCGTCATGCCAGGTGTCTTGCAGCTAGAGGCTATGGCTCAGGTGGCCAGCATCGTCATCATGAAGCTGCCTGCTAATCAGGGCAAAATCGGCTACTTCATGAGTGCCAATAACGTGAAGTGGCGGAAGCCCGTGATGCCTGGAGATACTTTGGTCATTGAGACTGAAATGCTCAAGGTCAAGCGCAGCATCGCTACGGCTGTCGCCCGTTGTATCGTCAATGGTCAGGTCGTTTCAGAAGCGGATCTGATGTTCAGTGTCGTCGATCGTTGAATCGGTTGCCTCCTCGTTTAGCTGGCACCGCTCCCCTCTGTTAGTCTCTTTTTGTTTTCTCATGCCAATCCATCCCACCGCCATCATTGATCCCACAGCCCGTCTGGGGGAAGACGTCACCATTGGCCCTTACTGCATCATTGGTGCAGACGTGGAGATCGGCAATGGCTGCTGGCTTCAGCACCACGTCACCATCATGGGGCCGACGAAGATGGGTGAAAACAATCGCTTCTATGCCTACGGCTCCATTGGGCAGCAGACCCAGGATTTAAAATATCATGGTGAGCCGACGGCTTTAGAAATCGGTGACAATAATACGTTTCGTGAGTTTTGCTCAGTGCATCGTGCCACGTCCCCGGGCGATAAGACGATCATCGGCAGTCACAATAGTTTCTTGGCCTATGTCCACATCGCCCATGACTGTGTGGTGGGAAATCATGTGATTTTTTCAAACAATGGCACCTTGGCTGGCCATGTGATCGTGGAGGATCATGTCATTTTGGGTGGACTCAGTGCGGTACATCAGTTCTGCCGACTGGGGACACGCAGCATCATCGGTGGTTGCTCGAAAATCGTCCAGGATGTGCCGCCTTACAGCACGGCGGATGGCAATCCAGCCCGCGCTCGCGGACTAAACATCATTGGCTTAAAGCGTGCTGGTTTTTCCCGTGATCAGATGCGTTCTCTTCGTGACGCTTTCCGCAAAGTCTATCGCAGTGGATTAAACAATGCACAGGCGCTCGAAGAGCTTGGTAAAACTGCCTTAACCGCTGAGGCCGCGCATTTTGTCCAATTCGTCGCCACGGCCAAGCGTGGCATCATCGCTGGCGGCAAAGGTGCCGAGGACGAGGAAGATTAACCCATTTATCCCATGAATTCCTCTGCTCCAAGCGCCCGTTTGAGTATGCCAGAATACGCCATGGCTCTGGCTCATGTGGCTAGTCTGCGCTCAGAGGACCCCTTTAGGAAAGTCGGAGCGGTGGCCATTGATTTTGATAACCGCGTGATTGGCACGGCTTACAATGGCCTAGCTCCAGGTTACAATGCCAATCCTGATTTCTGGAATGATCGGGATGAACGCCGGAAGTACATGCTTCATGCAGAGGTGAATCTGTGCAGTCTTTTTACCCGTGGTAATGTGCGTCTCGTCGCCTGCACCACGAAGCCCTGCACCAGCTGCATGCAGATGCTGTGTGCCTATGGCGTGAAGGAGGTGTATTATCGGGACGATTATCCAGAATCCGAAGCGGACCTGATTGCGGCACGCTATGGCATTCAGTTGAAGCAATTGCTGGACTACCCACACATGGTTTCCAGCGCGGGCGCTCATGAGTGAGCTAAACATCTTTCTCACTATCGGTTTGCAGCTTGGCAGGTTGCGCACAGATTAGAGGGCATGTTACCCTTGAATTTTCGCGTCGCCGCTTGCCTGATCGTTGTGCCTTTACTTTTGGCATCTTGTGGCTCGTCGCCAAAAATTAGAGGTGTACCCAAAAATCTGCCTGTGATCAATCTGCATGGCAGTGCACAGACGCCGAGCCACTCGATGGACAAAAAGGACTATCCCTTTGATTCCAACGGAGATTACATGACCACATGGGTCAACGATGGTGCCAGTTCCAAGCCGCAATCGGACTATGACTCCTGGCAGTCTTCTCACGATGGGGCGGTCTCAAGGCGTAACCCCTCGCCAGTGCGGAAAGTTTCCAGTTCCAAAAAGAAGTCTGTCGCCAGCAAGTCTAAATCGTCTGGCAAGGGTTCCTCCAGTGGATACACCATCAAAAGTGGGGACACTCTTGGGGCCATTGCCATCCGCAATGGAACCACGGTGGCCAAGCTGAAGGCGGCCAATGGCCTGACCTCGGATAACATCCGCGCTGGGAAGGCACTTAAAATTCCTAGGTGATGAATTCTATGATGAGTCGTTGGCTTCTCTTGGTTTTCTTTTGGGTAGTTCTGCATCAGACAGCCCAGGCGCTTACCTTCAATACGGTGGTCATTGACGCTGGGCATGGGGGGAAGGATGGTGGGTGCGCTTGGAATGGTCTCGTTGAGAAAAAGATCTGCTTGGACACTGCGCTGCGTCTGGAGCGCATCCTGAAAGCCAAAGGGCTACGCGTCGTCATGACACGTCGGAGTGACGTCTTCATCGACCTGGAAGACC
>JAPLUM010000013.1 GCA_026397605.1 Verrucomicrobiota bacterium
ACCGCTGGTCTTTCGGTCTTTGAGTTCGTCCTTCAGTAGTGCAGACACACTGGCCCACACACGCTCTCCCTCAGCGACCACTTCTGTGTGCTCCTGCACGTTGAGGCCGCTTATCTGGCCGTGCAGACCACGCAGTTCCTCACGGCACAGACCTGCGAGGTCTCGACGCGTGTCGGACGTGCCGTTGATCACGGTGATTTCTACTTCGGTCTTGGAATTGGCACGCACAAGAGCGCGGGCATCGTTCAGCGTCAGCACGGTGCCATTGGCCCACTGCATCTTGGGTTCCATCAGTGGATGCGTGCGCACCATGAACTGTGCCAGCAGGCCACTCGGCACGGTGGGGTAGGTATAACGTAGGCGGGTGGCCTCAGTAGGTGCTGCTTTACCGAAAAGCTCCACTCCGGCGGGTTGATTGTCCGGCACGCCCAAGGGCACCAGCCACATACTGGGCGGCCAGCTTTCTCCCAGCGGATAGGCCGCCTCGAAACGCTCCATCAGCCGCATCAGGTAGGCTTGCATCTTCGGATCACGCTCGCCGTTTTCGCCAGCGCTCAGCACGTCCGCCAGTTCAGCGCGGCGCAGCTCGCCCTGATTCCGTGCTGCATGGCGGATGAGGTTGTAGCAGTGATGGGTGACCCAATTCGGGCGCAGCACGGTGTTGTCATGCAGGCGTTCATCATCCGCATAGTTTAGCGCCACGCCCAGCGTGTGGAGGTCGCGGCTGGCGGCATCTTGGTCGAGGTGTTCGGTGACACCGCATTTCTGGCAGATCTCCCGCCACTCCTCATAGGTCACATGGGGGCGCTTTTCCTGGACCTTCCGTACCGCCTCCTTCACGTCCCACCACTTCTTCGGGTAGCCCTGACGCACCCAGGGCTTCACTTGGGGCTCGTCCATCAGTTGGCAGAGCCGCGAGCGCAGTTCCTCGATCCCGCGCCCGCTTTGGCAGTCGGTTTCCACAAAACCGATCACTGCCGGGTGCCGCTCCAGCAGGGCACCGCGATCCAGCTTCACAGCCGCTTGATCCGACTTGTTCAGCACCAACAGCACTGGCGGGCTGGTTCTGCCCCCATCGGCTTGTCTCTCCGTGCCGTAGCTCTCGATCAGCTTCAGCCAATACGCGGCATCTTCCCCTGCCATGTCCTCCCGTTGCGTCAGCACCAGCAGATACACCGTGCGGTGAGAGAGAAAGTATCGGTGCATTGAGTGCGTGATCATCTGCCCGGCAAAGTCCCACACATGCGCCGTCACGGGTTCGCCCGCGCAGCCCTTCATCACCCAATCACAGAGCGCGATGCCCGGCGTCTCCTCTTCCGCCGGATCAAAGCGGTTTTTCACAAGTCGCTGCACCAGGCTCGTCTTTCCCGCACCACCGCGCCCCACGAGCACAAGCCGCACCTCGTTCAACGGACGCTCACCTTGGGACTGAAGGGCAAAGTAGTGGTCCAAGATCGCCTGTGGCGGTTTTGGCTCGGCGTTTTTCTCAAAAACCTCCTGCCAATCCGGCCCTAATAGATCAGTGGTTAATCGAAGGCTGGCATTGCCATGGAGAGAGAGCACCCTTAGTGCCGTAAGCTGCTTTATCTCTTCCGGTAATGTGGTGAGTTGGTTGTGGGATAGGCCAAGCCACTCTAAATGTTCAAGCTGGCCAATTTCCGCCGGCAGCATGGTAAGCTTGTTTGCGTATGGATTTAAAACACGCAATGCACTGAGTTGGCCGATCTGCGAAGGCAGCGTGCTGAGCTGATTGCTATAGAGAAATAGATGCCTCAACTGTTTTAGCTGGCCGATCTCCGGCGGTAGTCTGCTGAGCTGGTTATTGTCTAGGTTGAGTTCCATCAGCGCGGTGAGCTGGCCGATCTCCGGCGGCAGGCTCGTGAGCTGGTT
>JAPLUM010000419.1 GCA_026397605.1 Verrucomicrobiota bacterium
GTGCGTTGTTAGCTCCATCCTATGAACAGCCTGACAAGGCGGAATGCCAGATGTGGTGTGATCCACGCAATGGCTCTGATGCAGCTTTTCAAAAATGCCTCGTCGATCTGGGGGCCAAGTGCGGTCATCCAGAACTATCGAAGGTGCCATGGGCGCTTTGGGGCCACAGCGGTGGCGGACACTGGGCTGGGGGCATGACACTGCTGCATCCTGAACGCGTCGCTGCGGTCTGGCTGCGTTCAGGCGTGCCATTACTCACAGCCAACCCAGACCGTAACACCATCAAGACGCATACCCTATCCAAAGGCGCGTTGGGAGTTCCCATGATGTGCAATCCCGGCACAAAGGAAGGTGTCACGGTAAAAGAGGGGCGCTTTGCAGGAGTCTGGCCTGCCAACGAAGCATTCTTCACCGCAGTTCGCGCTGAGGGTGGACTTATCGGTGTCGCGGTCGATCCTCTGACTGCCCATGAATGTGGCAATCAACGTTATCTTGCGATTCGATGGCTGGACACCTGTCTCAGCGCTCGCTTACCCAAGGTGATAGGTGATCCACTCAGGTCAATGTCCACCGACAGCGTCTGGCTAGCCCCATTGCTGGGCAATGAGGCAACGCCTGCTGCTGAATTTTCGGGAGACAAAATCAAATCTGTATGGCTGCCCGATGAAGCCACAGCCAAGGCCTGGATGCAGTATGTCAAAGACAGCGTCGTTACTGATAGCACACCGCCATCTGCACCAGTGCAGCTTCAAATCCAAGGCAAGGAACTCACCTGGGTAGCCCTTGCGGATCTGGAGAGCGGCATCGCTCACTTCATCATCCTGCGTGACGGCCAACAGATCGCCACCGTGCCAGAGAAACCCAACAACCCCTTTGGCCGCCCGATCTTTCAGGGCCTGCAATACAGTGATACCCCTGCCTATCCCCTAGTGAAGATGACCTTCACCGATGCCAAAGCCGAAGCTGGCAAGAAGTATGACTATCGCGTCATCGCGGTGAATACCGCTGGATTGCAATCGAAGTAGCATAGGCTTTTTAGCCTGTGATTTTTAAATTCCTTACCACAGCCTAGAAAGGCTATGCTACTTCTTCATTTCCCCAGCTCGCCAAGATACTTCACCAGATGCGCGAGCTGTTGCTCGTTCATGGTCGCGGCGAGGCCATCGGGCATGAGGGTGCCGCCGGTTTGAATCTTTTGGGTGTCGGCTTTTTTGATCGGCTTGATGACACCTGCCAAATCACGAATCGAAATCGTGTCGGCGGTGTCGGTTTGCTTGAAGCCCGTGATGACCGTGCCGTCTTTCAGGGTGATCGTAGCAGCCTCGTAGCCTTCTTTGACATTCAGCGCAGGCCACACGACCTCCGTGACGATCATATCGATCGGCAATCCCCGAGCAATGGCACTGAGGTCAGGACCGATCTTACTCTGCGCAGCTCCAGGGATGTGGCAGGCGATACAACCAGCGGCTTCGTAGATCTTTTTGCCTTCGGCTGCATTGCCAAAGGTGTTCGCACCTTTCACGATGTTGGCGATGTATTCCTTCGTGTAGGCAGGCAGTGCCGAGTTGATTCCCGCAAGCTTCATGAGCAGTGGCGAGAGCTTGGCGTCGGTCTTGCCAAGGCTATTGAGGGTTTGCAGCACCGTTTTGGCTTCAGCGACGGTCAGCGCATCGCTCTTCTGCAAGGCACGGACCAGTGCCGCATGACCCTCAGTGCGTGAAACCAGCGCGGAGAGCAGTTTGGCATCGCTGGGCGTTTTGAGTGTATGAGCGACCACTTCATCTGGTTTCAGGCTGATGAGCGCATCGATAGCCTGTGGCATGTTTTCTTCGAAAGCCAGCTTACGGATGCGATCAGCGAACGAGCCTACCTTCCAGGCTCCAGCGAGTCGCAGTCCTTGATTGCGCAAGGCTCCTGTTTTGGAATCAAAAAGTGGTGTCAGCAGTTCAGCCGCATTGGCAGGAGCTGAGGTTTTGAGTGCGGCCAAAACAGCAGCGTTCTTACCACCGCGCTCAAAAATAAAAGGCAAGTCATCTACGCTTGCAACGGCAGCGAAAGCTTTCAGCCATTTGGTTTGTCTCTCAGCATCACCTGCATGTTTAGAAACTTGTTCACGCATGATCTGTGCCGCCTTGTTGCTAGTGCTCACTTGAGAAATCGAAGAACGCCGATCTCCC
>JAPLUM010000726.1 GCA_026397605.1 Verrucomicrobiota bacterium
CACCTTGGCGCAGCTTCTCAATGCTACGACCTCTGGCCCCAATGGAGACCTTGACGGCGACGGTCGCAGCAACTACTTCGAGTTCATTTTCGGAGGCAATCCTACCGCCGGATCTGACGCACCATTGGTAACCTCACGGGTCAGCAACCAGTTCACGCTTTCCTTCTTCCGCCCGAAAGGTATCACCGAACAGACCCGCATTGAATCCAGCACGCAGCTTGTGGGTGGCAGCTGGACGACTGTGCCGAACTGGGCAGCTAGCTCCATCATTACCGAGTTTGGCGACTACCAGCGCATCGACTTCACCACGACGATTGCCACCGGCAACGGCGGTCTTTTCTATCGCGTCGTGATTGAGTAAATCGTCCCCCAAACTGTTCCCCATGCAAAAGCTCGTCACCGTCTATCTCGATAACATGAGCTACGAAGGCTCCACCATGTTCAAAGGCCACTCCAACAAGCATGGCCAAGTCGAAGAGCATTTGCAGCAGTACCTTGATGAAGGCTGGTGGATCGTATCCACCAGTTCTTTCGGTGGTGCATCGGAGGCTTATACTGCCCGGGGTTGGCTTGCCGTTGTCTTGGAGAAGAACGAGTAGGTGACTTGAATGTCGAGCTCTCTTTGGGCAGAGCTCCGTCTACTGCTCTCTCGTGAATTCAGAGTCGCAGCCCAGTGTGAAGAAGACGTCGCATGAGTTTTCGTGCCCTTTGCCAGAATCTAAAAATGTATCACTGATGCCACGCCTTCATTTCCTCATTGCTCTTTGTTTGTTTCCCCTGGCTTTGTTGGCCCAGCCTGCGGTGACGCTGCCAGAAACGCATCGCATCACCACGGGGCATGGCGAGCGGGTGTATGAGGTGGCCACAGATGAACTAGCGGTCGATGATGCCAGCGGTCAGCTGCAGGTGCAAAAACAGACGACGGTAGCAAATGCGCAGGCGGCACGGGTGAGGGCGATTGCTTTGAAGGGGGACCTTGTCGTCTATGAGCAAGGCAGGCCGCGTGACGATAGTTCCCGCCGCATCGTGCGAAAGCAGCTTGCGGTGCAGCTCCGTCCTGGAGCGGATGCGCTGGCCTTGGCCGCAGCCACGGGACTTCGGTTCGCGGGAGCGCATCCGAGCGCGCCGGGCTATGTTATGTTTGAGGCGGCGGACTCGGGTGCGGCGCTGCTGGCGGTGGCCGCGCTCCGCATTAGGCCCGAGGTAGCGGTGGTGGAGCCGCAACTGGCCCGCCAGCAGAAGAAGCGCTTCATTCCCAATGACACGCTCTTCACCCAGCAGTGGCATTTGCGGAACACCGGGCAGGGCAGCGGTCTTACTGGCGCGGATGTGAATGTGACGAGCGTTTGGGACAATTACAAAGGCGCTGGATTGCGCATCGGCGTGGTGGATGATGGTTTGCAGACAGCGCATCCCGATCTCATCACGAATGTGGACTCGGTGAATGATCGTGATTGGAACGACGGCACGCCCGATGATCCGAATCCGGTGCTGAGCGTAGATTTTCACGGTACGTCCTGCGCGGGCGTGGCGGCGGGTCGTGGCAATAACAACCTAGGCATAAGCGGCGCTGCACCTGAGGCGACGCTGGTCGGTCTGCGTCTGATCGGCGCGGCGACGACGGATTCGCAGGAAGCGGAGGCGATGGGCTGGAAGAATGACATCATCCAGGTGAAAACGAATTCCTGGGGGCCGAACGACGACGCGCGGACGCTGGAAGGTCCGGGCACGCTCACGCTGGCGGCGCTGCAAACGGCGGTAACGAGCGGACGCGGCGGCAAGGGCACGATCATCCTTTGGGCCGGTGGTAATGGCGGCGATGTGGGCGATGACTCAAACTACGATGGCTATGCTAACAGCATTTACACCATCGCCGTGGCTGCGCTGAGCAATACCGGAACGCAGGCTTATTACAGCGAGCCCGGCGCGAATCTCATCGTCACCGCGCCTTCCAGTGGCGGCACGCTGGGCATCGTCACGACCGATCTTGTCGGCACCAGCGGTTACAACACCGGCAGCGTCGCGGGCGAACTCTCGGATAACAATTACACGAACGACTTCGGCGGCACCTCCTCTGCCACACCGCTGGCCGCGGGCTGCGTCGCGCTGCTGCTTCAGGCCAATCCCAATCTCGGCTGGCGTGATGTTCAGGAGATCCTCATCCGCAGTGCCACTAAGGTCCACGCTGCCGACGCCGACTGGGCGGACAATGCGTTGGGCATTCACTTCAATCACAAATACGGCGCGGGTCTTATCAATACACAGGCCGCTGTCACCATGGCCTCGACGTGGACGAATCTCGTGTCGCAAACGAGCACCAGCAGCGCACAGACGGGCCTCAGCGTTGCCATTCCTGACAACAACGCCACTGGCATCACGCGCAGCTTCGATCTCAGCGCGTCAAATCTGCGGGTGGAGCAGGCTACGCTCACTTTGAGTGCTACGCATATCTCGCGGGGGCAACTTGCCGTCACGCTGACATCTCCCTCGGGCATGGTTAGCAGGCTAGCGGAGCGCCACGCGGACACGGGCGACCACTACAACGCTTGGACCTTTAGCAGCGTGCGCTGCTGGGGTGAAAACTCGCAGGGCATCTGGACGCTGCGCGTGAGTGATCTTACCAGCGGTACCACCGGCACGCTCACCGCCGCGACGCTCACGGTGCATGGCACGCCTGCAGGTCCTGTAAACCAGCCGCCGGTTATCACTTCCGCGTCACTTTCAGCCAGTGGCATGGCTTTCACGGATCAAACCGTGAGCATCAATTCCGTCGCCGCCAGCGATCCCGAGGGCCTGCCCGTGACGCTCGCTTATCAATGGCAGCAAACCGCCGACAACCTCACCTTCACCGACATCGCCAGTAGCACGAGCGCGAGCTTGGCGCTGTCGGAAACCTTGGCTGGCCGCCTCGTGCGCTGCCGCATCACGCCATCAGCGGGTGGTCAAAACGGCGCGGCATTCACCACCAGCACGCTCGCGGTGAATCGTCGTCCAACACGCTGGGCGCGTGTGGGTAGCAGCTACAGCCACGATTCGGAACTCTTCCTTGCAAGCTCCGCCACCACCTTCGGGCGTGAGTTGATCATCAATGAATTCAGTCAGGGCAATGGTGGCAGCAAAGAGTGGGTCGAGCTGCTGGTGCTGAAGACGGCCGACTTGCGCGGCTGCACGCTCGCAGATCGATTTGGGACTTACACCACCTTTGCCAGCGTCGCCCTGTGGAGCGCCGTCACGCCCGGCACGCTCATCATCATCTACAACAATGCCGACCGCGACACACTGCTGCCCACCACACAAGATCTTGATCCTAGCGATGGCGTGCTGGTCATCGCCCATAACAATGCCAGCGCCTTCACCGCAGGCACCTGGGGCGGCTTGAGCAATTCCAACGCCGAGAGCATCATCCTTAAAAGTCCCGCAGCGCAGATCATCGACGCACTCTCGCTCAACAACGAAAACGTCTATGACCCGAAGCTCACCTCTGTCGGCAGCACCAAGGCCGCCTTCTACACGGGCGATACCGAGCCTGGAGCAGACAACGCGCTGCTCTGGACCATCGGCAATGCCAGCGCCGCTACGCCGGGTGCGGGCAATGGAGGCATCAACACCACCTTCGTCAGTAATCTGCGCAGCGGAGCCTTCAACGTGCAGCCGCAGTTCCGCCTCGGCTCCACGGGCGATGCGGTGCCCGGCCTAAGCATTCAGGCCACCTCGGGCCTCCTTTCCGGCACACCGACTGCCGCAGGGCTTTATCAGGTCGTCATCGAGCGCTTTCTCAGCAGTGAAGTCGTCAGCCATAGCTTCCCTTTGCTCGTGCTCGATGCCGGTGGCTCAGGCATCGTTCCTGCCGGCAAAACTTGGACACTGGATGCCGCCGTCACGCTGCCCGGTAGCCTCACGGTACAGGGCACGGTGAACATGGGCGCCTACGCGCTCACCATTCCCGGCACGCTGGCGCTGTCAGGCACACTGCTGAATCCCTCTGGCACTTTGACGTATTTGAACCGCACCGGTGCGTTACCTCCCGGCCAGATTTCGCTCGTATCGAATCCCTTGAACGATGTCGCCGATGATGATGGCGACGGTTTGGCCAATCTGATCGAGTTCAGCCTTGGCACTGATCCCTCCTCTGCCTCCACCTTGCCGATCACGAGCCAGGTCAACAGTGGGCACTTGGAGTTCACCCTCCAGCAGCCCGCAGGCATCACCGGCGTCACCACCACCGTCGAGGTCAGTGGTGATCTCAGCACCTGGCAGTCCGGCCCTGGCCACACCCAAGTGATCAGCAATACCACCAGCAGCGCCACACGAACCCTCGTCGTGCGTGACGAGCACACTGGCGCTCAGCGCTTCATCCGCCTCCGCGTCACGCGTTAGTCACCACATCTTTGAAGCCCCAGTCAAACCGCCGCCTCGTTCCCTGCCACGCCGACGAAATGGAAATCCCGCGCTCGATCCACTGATTCAATTGAGCACTTTACAAGGAAGCGGAACCGACCAAAACTTTCTTTACCTCTTAGCCCCTCTACTCATCGACACGCAACCTACAGATACCCCAGAAGTTAGCGAGCCAGCACCCAGTGCTCGGACCCGAGGGGCGTTCGAGACCGGAGATGTTGAACTCGATAAATACTTGAAGTGGCGTCGAAAAACGTATCGTTTAAGGCATAAAGGCGGGCCGATACTTGCATTCATTGGAATCGTGATTGCAGCCATTCTGATTTGGTATTGCAGCACTCGGAGTTAGGGCTTCAAATCGCGGTGATGTGAGGATAAAGTCACCTAACGCTGAATGATTTTTCAAAAGAAGAAGCCACTTAAGGAGGATGAAATCTCCTGAGTGTAGTGAGCACCGTGATGACCTATCTAGGCGCAGCTGGATCAAGCGTTTCCTGCTTGGATCTGCTGTGTCGCCTTCTTGTGCAGCGCTGTTCTTGTCAGAGGTGGCAGAGGCGGCGCCGAACGGAATAGGCGTGCTAAGGCTGAATGTGGCCACCTATCCGGCGTTAGCAACGGTAGGCGGCTCGGTGCAGCTTAACTTCAGCCCGATCTATAAGCCGTTAACGATCAACCGAGCCACTAGCACAGTGTTCGTGACACTGGATTCTGTCTGCACACATGCAGGCTGCACGGTGAACAAGTTTCTGCGTGGGAACGGCGCCATGATGTGTCCCTGTCATGGCTCGCGCTACGATGTCTATGGCCGAGTCATCGGCGGGCCGGCAGATACAGATCTAGTTTCCTACAAGACGACTTTTTCACCAAGTTCGAACGTGATCACAGTGGAGGTGCCTTCACTTGGATTGAATGTGAATTCCGTCAGCTTCTATTCACGGTCTGGAAATACCACACGGCTAAAACTGACTTTTCAAGTCACGGCCTTTAGCACTAATGAGGTGCGCTACAAGAGCAGTCTGACGGGAGCCTACACTGATGTGCCCTATGCGACAACTCCGACAGGCGCGGCAACAGAATATCGTGCTGTCAGAGGTGTGATGTATCCTTCAGTCCACTAAGCTGCCACTGCGGATTT
The DNA here is from genome assembly GCA_026397605.1 of Verrucomicrobiota bacterium. Classification (GTDB taxonomy): domain Bacteria; phylum Verrucomicrobiota; class Verrucomicrobiia; order Verrucomicrobiales; family Verrucomicrobiaceae; genus Prosthecobacter. The sequence continues at coordinate 5,534 of JAPLUM010000726.1, forward strand.
GGGCGATCTCTTGCGCATCAAAGCCGAGCTGTTGAAGCTGCGACTCGCTCACCTTGCTTTGCCTCACTTGGTGTGCGTAAAGAAGTAGTAATGTGGCCCGGCGCGTGGCCTCATCTGGAATGGACTCCGCCCAGACAAGCCCTGTGTCTGCGTGGCCTGCGGAGGTGATGTTTTCAGCGATGGAGCTGAGACTGCTGCCGAGTTCGTCAAAGCGGCCCGTTTGGTTTAACCACTCCGTCGCTTGCTCAGGAGCTAGGCTAAACCAGAGAACGATTTGTTGATTCAAGTGCGCGGCACTATCTGGCGAAGAAGGCGTGGCTTCCAGCTCAGAGACGCGGCTGGCGACTTCCGCTGCGGTGATGCCTGAACCTGTGCTGACAGGGACGATGGCTGGCGTTGGTAGGCGTGGCTTCGCTGGCTCCGGCACGACGGCGCTGAGCCAGAACGGCGGTTCTTCTTTGGGTGCGCGTAGCAGGCGGTCGCGCAGAGCCGCACTCGCGGACGCTGGCACTTGGTTGACTGCGGGAGCTGCGGAGTCGGTCGCCGCGTTAACATGAGCACGGCTGATCTCAGGCGCACCGATGCGGTAGCCAATCCAGCCAGCGCAGAAGATCACGCCGATGAGTGCGGCGATCTTTGTCGGTTTGGATTGCAGCAGCGCAGCATTCATCAGACAGCAGTAGGCAGGGCGACGACGCTTTCTACCGCCGTATTTTCAGGTGAAGTGGCGATTACATCCATGCCATCAAAGCGCAGCAGGCGGGCGCTATTGAAGATGACGAAGAAGGCGCTGAACTCGTGCAGGAAGGCGGCGAGTACAGGATTGACCAGACCAAGGCTGGAGGCAGTGACGGCGGCGATGATGAAGATGAAACCACACAGCAGGTTTTGATTGATGATTCCAACCGTGCGTGCAGAAAGGACCAACAGATCAGCCAGACGACGCAGGTCGCCGGACATGAGGGCGACGTCGGAGGTGTGGACGGTGATGTCGTTGCCGAGCGCGCCCATGGCGACGCCGAGATCGCCTTCCTTCAAGGCTGGCGCATCGTTGAGGCCATCACCGACGACGAGCACGCGGTGGCCTTGCTGCTTGAGCAGGCGGATGCGGGCGACTTTGTCCTCGGGCAGGCACTCGGCTTGAAAGTCGGTGATGCCAATGCTGCTGGCGATGTGTTGCGCGACCTCCGCACGATCTCCGGTGAGCATGACGAAGTCGGTGATGCCGAGACTACGTAAGCGCGTGAGTGTTTCGGCAGCTTCATCGCGGATGCGGTCAGCGAGCAAAAATGTCGCGGTGTGGCGGCCATCCACGCTGAGCAGGACAAGGCTGTGACGAGTGAGCACTGTGGGATCGAGCGCGATCTCCATGCCATGACCGCGTAGCCAGGAAAGCCGGCCAATCTGTATTTTTTTGCCTTCGACCATGCCTTCGAGTCCGAGTCCTGGATACTCGGTGAGATCGGTGACTTCAGGCAGAGTTAATGACTCGCCTGCTTGAGCGATAGCGCGTGCCACGGGATGATTGGAGCTGCTTTCCAAGGCGGCAGCGAGCCGTAGCGCGTCGTCTTTACTCACTGTTGCATCATGCAGTAGCACATCTTCCAGATCGAGTCTGCCGACAGTGAGTGTGCCGGTTTTATCAAAGACGACGGTATCGACGAGGCGAGCTGATTCCAGATGGCGCACGCTTTTGATCAGCAGCCCCATCCGAGAACCTGCGGCGATGGCGGAGACCATGGCGCTGGGACTGGCGAGCACGAAGGCGCAGGGAATGCTAACCACAAGCACGGCGATGGCTCGATCGATATCCTGAGTGAAGAAGAATACACTCACGGCGATGAGCATGATGAGCGGCGTGTAGTAACGCGCGTAATCTTCTGCCATGCTGATGATCGGGGCCTCGCTAGACTTCGCCTCTTCGATGATGCTCTGCACGCGGCCCATGACGGTGTCAGTGCCAGCGCCAGTGACGCGGGCGGCGAGCGCGCCATTGAGATTCAGAGTGCCAGCAAAAATGTCGCTGCCAGTGCTGGCCTCCACGGGTGCGGATTCGCCTGTGATGCGACTTTGATCCATCATGGCGCTGCCTGTGAGGATAACTGCATCCGCAGGCACGACCTCACCAGGACGCAGCACAATGATGTCGCCGAGATGCAGCTCAGCGGCTTCGACTTCCTCCTCCAACTCACCACGACGGCGGCGGGCGATGAGGCGATTCAGTTGACGTAGTTTGGATAAGGCTAGCTCAACACCGACTGTGGTTCTCTCCTCCATCATCTGACCAAAAACGAGGATAACAGCAACAACGCCGCCGGTGAGGTAGCGCCCAGTGGCAAGGCATGCTGCCAGTGCCAGCACGACGTATTGATCCATGTAAAACTGAGTGGCGGCGAAGCCACTGGCGCGGATGGCTTTGATCACGCCAAGCACGATGGGCAGCGCGACGATCAAGACACCTGCGAGTGCGAGTAAGGCGGGTACGGTGGGCTGTTCTGGGCGCAGCCATGTCGTGAGAGCCGATGCTGTGAGCAGGCTGGTAGCAGCGAAAAGCAGCCGCAGGCGGGAGAGCGTGGCGTTGTCGAGAGAGTGGTCCGCACAGTCCTCTGTGCGGCGCGCAGGCTCCGCACTGTCCTTTGTGGGGCGCGCAGGCGGTGCGCCGTGCGGTGAGCCGCACTGTGGACTGTGCGGACCACTTTGAAGTAGCTCTGGCGGCGTGACCGGCGTCATCGTGAAAATTGGGGTGCAGGCTCGACCAAGATGGAGGGCGCGGTGGTGGACATGGGCACGAGCGTGCGGGAGTAGATTTGACTCATGGCAGCATCCAGAGACTCACGTAGAATGCGCTGTGCGACGAGTTCTGGCTGGCGCTGGTAGTTCGTCAAGAGGGAGGTGAAGGCGCTGGCCTCACCGCGTGCGACGGCGATGAGATCGGCACTGTAACCCTGTGCCCGCTGAAGGATGGCGGCGGCGTCACCTTGATACTGCGTGACGGTTTCACCCTGATATTGCAGAGAGTTTTCCGCCAATGTTTTGGCAAACTGGCGGGCATTCACGACGTCTTCAAAAGCGGCAAGCACTTGCTTCGGTGGAGATAGCTCCATGATGTCGATACTGCTGATGCGGACGCCGAGATGCAAGTGAGTGGCCGCTTCTTGCAGGCTGTTTGCAGCGGCCTTGGCCACATCACTGCGAGCTTCCGTGAGGCTGGCATCGATCTTCCGCGCTGCGAGCTGGACAGCGAGACTGCGGCGCGTGAGGCGGGTGAGGAGTGTGCGGATGTCTGCACCGCCAGAAGCATAGGCAAAGGGGTCGGCGATGCGGTAGCGCAGAGTGAAGCGGCCCTGGATGACATTGTAGTCGGCTGTCAGCGTGTAGCCATGGCGCACGGGGTCGAGCGTCATGTTTTCATACACTGGAAACTCTGCGCCTTCAGTTTCCTTGGTGGCGAGTTCAGCGCTGAGCTGCGCGTCTGTCTTTTCGATAGGCTTGTCGGGATCACCGATCTTGGTGCCGATCAGCGCCCAATCATTGATTGGCAGACTGAGATCACGACCGGTGTCAAAGCGCAGCACTTCATCAAACGGGGCCGGTAGTCCGATGAGTAGGCCTGGGCCATGCAACTGTGTTTGCAGCCGACCCAGCCTGCGCACCAGCGCACTTTCCTGCGGCTGGATGCTGTGGATGCCGGAGATGGCATAGAGCGCCAGTAACACGGCAAAGACCCAGCGCGCATGAGCGGTGAGCTGCTTCAGGAAAAGCAGCAATGCCTCGACGAGGTGGCCGTTGTCCCGCAGGGGTGTATGAGCTGGTTTCAGTGCAGGCATCACGGGTTGCGGTCGATGATGGTGGCAGCTGGCGTGCTTGGCTCGGGCATCTCGATTGGCTTCACGGGATTGCCGTCGCCTTCTTTAGCCTTCAGCCAGTGAAAGGGAGCCACACTCGTATCGAGCAGGACGGTGGTGTTCTTATCGACGACGGTACGCAGGCTTTGTAGCTCACGCAGGAAGCGATAGAAAGCGGGATCTTTGCCATGAGCCGTAGCATAAACTGAGGCGGCCTCTGCCTCGGCTTTGCCGCGTAGTTCCTCGGCCTGGCGTTTAGCATCGGCGATGAGAAAGGTGGCTTGCTTATCGGTTTCTGCCTTCATCTCGGCAGCCTTGGCGCGACCCTCAGCGCGGTATTGTGTGGCCTCGCGCTTGCGTTCGGATCTCATGCGGCGGAAGACGGATTCAGTATTGGCTTCGGGCAATTGGATCTGGGTGATGCCAGTGGTGATGAGTTCGATGCCGAGCTGCTGGGCTGCATCTGCTGCGGCGAGCGCGAGGATTTCTTTTTCCAAAGCGGGGATGGAAGCGCCAACGCGCTCATCACCGACGAGATCAGCGAAATCATGGCGCCCGAGCATGGTGTTGCGCGCGCTGGTGATGAGCGCATCGAGCTTTTGCCGAGCAGGCTCAAAGTCGCGCACGGAGGTGTGAAAGGTCAGCGCCTGCTGCACGCGCCAGGTGAAGAAGACAGGCACGATGACATTGCGCTGATCACGGGTGAGCGTCTCACTGAGGCGGATCTCGGCGTGCTGCAGTCGCTTGTCGATACGCACGATCTGCTCCAGCGGCACGGGCAGCCTGAAGTGCAGCCCAGGTTGTTCGATGGCGCGCATGGGTTTACCGAAACGCATCACCAAAACGTGCTCGGCTTCATTGACGAGAAAGCAGCAGGCGAAAGCGAGCACGAGCAGCGCAGCTGCGGCGATGGAGACGAGGCGCAGGGTGACGGTGCGGCTAAGGCTGGCAGGGGAAATTTCACTCATGGCTTGGGCATCGGATTCGGGTTTTGCAGGAGGTTGTCGGTGTCAGGAGGGGCCATGTTTGGTGCGGGGATTTCACCTTTGCCCGTGCGCACATAGCCTTCCATTTCCTGGTCAAAGGCTTCGAGAGATTTACCTGGTTTTGGGATGAGTGACTGTTGTGCTGGCGCGGCGCTGCTGGTGAAGTCTGGGTTCAGCACTTTGCGCAGATCAAGCTGCGTGGGGATGCGGGTTTGCAGGCTGTCATCGACGATGGCTTTCTTCGTGGCACCGAGTGCTTCATCCAGGATGCGAAAGCCCTCGCGCCATTGATACAGATTGGGCTGCAAGGCCCAGGCGGCGCGGCGGCTTTCGAAGCGCGCCACTTGACCACTGACTTGGGCTTGGCGGTTCTGTGCCACGGACTCCGCAACTGTCAGTGTGGCAGTGGCATAAGCTTTGGCATTGTAGAGACTATCGGTGTTGTTGGATTCGGCTTCATGGATGGCGGCTTCTTTATCCTCCATGGCAGAGATCACTTCCTGGAAGGTCTGAGCGACACTGACGGGCGGGTGGATGTCACGCAGCAGCACATCTGTGATGATGATGCCGGAGTTCAGGGCATCTAAAGCTGTCTGCAAGCGCTGGCGAAACAGCGCGCGCATTTCTTCTCGTGCCTCAGTCATGATTTGCTCAGCCTTGAGCGGTAGAGCCAAGGTCAGCAGCACGCGTTGTGCCTCCTGAGCTAGCAGAGACTGCGGCTCGGCGATGCCACGCAGGTAGAGCACAGGATCGCTGACACGGAAAAGGATGGGCACGCTGATGGAGAGGAAGTCATCGCCACCACCGACGAGGGACTGCTGCTCGCCCTCGTAATGCGCACGCTCCCAGAGAATGGGCTGGCCCGGATCAGTGCGGAAGCCGAGCACGACCTCACGCACCAGACTGGTATTCACGACTTCCACAGCGCCCAGCGGCCAAGGCAGAGAAAGGTGTAAGCCCGGTGCGAGCGGCTGCGGCTGCCAGGCACCTAGATGCTGGCGCACGCCCTGACTGCTTGCTGGAATTTCATGCAGGCATGAGCTAGCCCAGAGACAGAGGGAAATCGTCGCCAATAAGGAAGGCAAGCTGCCGCGCACGACGGGCCACATCCACATGTCAGCGAGCTTCAGTGACACATGCTCTTCGATCTCAGCAGCACTCTTTGCAGGCACACAAGCTCGCCACTCGCCACCGAGCCAGGGATAAAAGAAAAACACTCCTGGTTGCGGCATCTGTGGCCAGTGTCGGCGCGGTGTGTAAAGCTGCGCCGTGAGGCGGAAGAAGGTGTCGGCAGTGAGCAGCAGGCAGAGACCAGCGAGCGCTGCCGCTAACCAACCATGCAGAGGCAACTGCAAATACAGCGCGGCGAGCAGCACACCAGCGCTGATAAAATGAATCAATACGACTCCATGCAACAGGCAACGGCAGATGGGCGGCCAGGCTTTTTTACCAGTCGCTGCCAGGATGCCTGTAAAGGACAATGCGGCTCCGGTGAGCACTGCGCCGACAGGCCAGGCAGGGCCGAGAAGATGAGCAGGCTGCCATTCACTACCCGTGATGATCCAGGCGGCTAAACTGATGACGGCGAGTATGACACCCGTGGCAGGTCGAGCCATGAGCAGCGCTGCGCCGAGCATCACTAAAGCCAGCAGCGGAAGTAACCAGAATGTTTTCCAAACCAAAATCAAAACCAGTAAACCCACGGCTTCAATGCCCAACAAAGCAGGCGGTAGGGAGGGAGAGTTTGCGGGTTTTGACATGAAAGCCTGAGAATGAAAGTCCCGGCCACGCGCACGCATGGCCGGGATGAAGGTGGACTGCTGTGTTGAAGACTAGCCTTATGGTTTCGGACGAACGAGCAAGACCTGGCCGTCTTCGGCGAACTCCAGCAATGCCTGTGCTTTGGTCAGGAAGCCGCCAGAGCCGTTGGGGGCATTGGAGCGGTGCTGTGTAGCATTTGTCGGATGGGCCTGGATGTTGATCAGGAAGGTACCTGCACCAAAGATAGCGTCGGTGCTGATGACACCAGAACTCTCCCAGAGACCTGCGGCATAAGCGGTGGTCAAGTTACTAAATCCTTCGTGACAGCAATGTTGTCGATGCTCACTGGATAGTCTGGGCCGGTGAGAGCACCTGGTGTGTAGGTGCCCATGGCACCCGTGATTGGTGCGGTCAGGCGACCCGTGAGTGCGCCAGAGTAAACGCCTGCTGGGTAAATAATGGTGTCAGCATTATAGACGACATTCAGCGTGCCATTGGCCAGTGGGTTCACTGGATTCATGGTCAACTCATAGAGGCGACCGAGGCGGTTTGAGAGGCTGCCGCCGGTGGTGGCCACGAAGAGACTGCGGGTAGGCTGTGTGGGATCAAACTCTGTGTCCTCGACACGCACGAGGCCAAAACCACCGACGGTGTCTGCTTGGATGGAGAGCTGGGTCGCGGTGAGGGTGGCTGCATTTGGGATCTCGACCCACTTCGTGGCGAGGCTGCCAGCAGTGAAGGTACCTTCATTGTGCTGAGCTGCGTCACCGCAGAGCACATAGAGTTTACCACCCGTGAGGCCATTTTTGTCGAGCACGCTATTGGAGCGGCGCAGCTTTGTGCCCACATACATGTAAATGTAGGAGACTGGGCTAGCCGATGGCGCAGGGCCGTCTTCTGTAAAGATGACGACCGTCTTGTCATCACGACGTGGCTGAACCAGAGTGGTCTCGCGGGCTGCACGGCCCATGGCTGGGATCGTGTACATTTTGCCATCAGCAACGACCACGACTTGGGAGCCATTGGCATTGTAGTTACCTGCGCCGGACTCCTCATTGGTGAAGTAGAGGGGGCGGTCCATGCCGTGCTCACGTCCTGCAAAGGAACCGGAGCAGAAGCGGGTGAAAGCGGCGGTATCACCTTCGAGTGGTGGGCGCGTGCCCAGCACACCAGCGGCCTGGGTGTTTTCCAGGAACAGTTCTTTGTGCGCTGCTGTGCCGTTGAGGATAGCACCAGTCGTGCTGTTCATCGAGAAGCGTGAAATCCAGGCTCCCTTGTAACGAGTGAAGCCAGCGAAGGGGCGACTATTGCTTCCGCTATTGATCTCGTGGGCCACGAAGAGAATGTTTTCATTTGTCACGCTATCTTTGTAGATGCCCATGGCATCTGGGATACCGCAGAAGGTGAAGTCGGTGGCTCCCACTGGGCCAGTGCCAGCCGTCAGAGGTACGCGATCACCCACAGTCACGATCGGAGTGAACGTGAAGTCGGAGGTAGGTGTGGCGTTAAGGTAAGACGACTCGGAAGTCAGGACGCCTTGTCCGAAGGCGGATGTAGAGGCGAGCGCGAGGCTGGCCAGAAGTTTGGAGAAGTGCATTTTGAGGATGGGGTATTTGGGTTGACTGCTGGTAAAGGCAGAAAGGATTTAGGCGACGCGACGACGGCGGAAGATGAGGCCTACAAAGGCCATGCCGATGAGCAGCGCGCGTGATGGTTCTGGGATGGCGGCGATGGAATGGACGCCTACACCTGAACCGAAATTTCCGATCGAAGTGGCTGCGCCGGTGAGTGTGTTGATGGAGTAAAGGGAAGAGCTGACTCCGTCTGTGGAGAGTGTGCCCCAGAGATTACCAGCTGCATCGACACCGAGACCGCCAAAGGAAACGACATCCAGGCCCAGTCCACCGACCGTGAAGAGTTCGCTGAAGTTTGGGTCGAGGCTTGTCACCAGTGTATTCAGATTTGCATCAATGAAATAGGTGCTGCCGAAATCAGGGTCGATGCCGAGGGCGAAAATCGTCGGTGCAGTGCCGAAGTTTGCGTCACCCACACCATAGACTAAATTACCATTGGCAGTGCGTGTGCCGTTGGTGGAAAAGAGGATGTTTTCGCCGACATCACTCGCGAAGAGCATCTTGTCGCTGAAAGGATCATAGGCAAAGCCAGCTGCAAAACCAAGGGTGCTGAAGGTGCTGCTGACCAGAGTCGCCGCACCGCCTCGGGTGACGGAATAAAAGTTTGAGTTCGAGTCAATGCCATAATGCGTGTCTGAGCTGGCATGGTAGGTCAGGTTCAGCAGCACAGCGCCTGCATCGTTGGTTACACCGTCACTCATCTTCAAGCCTGTGATAGCTGTGCTCGTGATGAAGGTAGCTGGTGCAGCCGTGTCAAAAGACACGAGATTATTGTCGGTGGTGACACCGAAGAAGGTAGCAGCCTGAGTGGAGACTGCGAGTGCCGCACAGGCAGCACTAAGGAAGAAGGAACGGTTCATGACTTGAGAGCGGGATGGGTGAGGATTAGCAAATCACCGACAGAAAATTATCTGCCGACTCTTGATCTATAACGCCCTGTCTAAAGCGTTGGCAAAAAGACGAGCGAAACAATTTCGCCATGCGTCGAAATTGTCGCAAAGAACGTTAACTGCGTCGGAGTGGCAAAGGTACCGACGCATTCTTCAGGGAAGAATAACCTGATGGATCTTGGCATCTTCGACAGTGGCTTGGTTACCGATTCGGTGGAAGTCCGAGCGCTTCAATTCAGCGACGACGACGGATCAAGATACCGACTAAACCGAACGCTAGGAGTAGTGCGCGTGTCGGCTCCGGCACGGCTGCTACAGAGATGGTACCAGCAGTGTAGAATTGGCTCAGATCCCAGCCCAGCATTCCGGTCAGCGTGGGTAGTTCAAACAGTGCGGTGTCAAAGGTGCCTGTCGGTGCTGTGCCGCCAAGAGTGTTCCAGTCCAATAGCCGCCACCTATCATTGGCTGCAAAACCCGTCATAGCGCTGTTCACTTTCAATTTAACACCTGTGCTGATGTCGAAAAGGCCACCCGTGCGGAAGAGATCGGCAGCTGCAAGATTGCCAGACTGATCACCCAAACCTGCGCCTGAAAAAAGATCGAACTCGATGATGCTGCCACTCTGGAAGGTCGTGGTGATGCCGCCACTGGCAGGGGTGAAGGTCAGGACCTTTCCAGTCGTGTCACCAGAGGCATTTCCCACACTCACGGTGGCTCCGCTGCTGACGGTCACAGTGCCGCCTGAAGTTGGCTGGATGAAGCCCGTGCCAAGAATCACGCTGCCAGAGTTTGCCTGCACATTTCCAGTGCCAGTGGCAGAGCCCGTGGTGTTCGTGACGGCCAACTTACCGCCATTGTTGACGGTGGTAGGACCATTGTAGGTGTTGGCGTTGGAAAGTGTTACCGTGGTATCTTCGATCACGAGATCTGAGTTGGCCGAGGCTCCTGTAATGACGCTGCTAACTTTAATAGGCTGTGTGCCGCTGAAGGTGAGCGTGCTGCCGTCCTTGGAAATCGGTCCTGTGAGTGTGAGCTCGCCCGAACCGCTGTTCTGAACGGTGCCCGTGCTGCCAGTGGTGACGGTGATGCCACGGTCCCAGCTCGTGCCGACACCCGTGTACCTAAGCCGACCACCTGAGGAGAGGGTGACAGGCGTGCTAGCTTGGCCAAGTGGCTGCGCCACAGTGCTAGCGCCTACTGTAGCAACGGCGAGCGTGCCACCGGTCACATTGACAGGCCCAGTGAATGTGTTTGCTCCACTAACCGTCGTGGTTCCCGCACCTGCCTGTGTGAACGATCCTGTGCCAGAGATCACAGGTGTGACAGTGATGGAATCGCTGCGATTGATGACCAGCGCTGCGTTGTTTGTTACTGCACTTGTGCTGCCGAGTGTGCCTGTCGTGCCGCCATTGCCAACTTGTAGGGTGCCACCGCTGATCGTGGTGCCGCCGGAATAGGTGTTCGCCCCCGAGAGGGTCAGGGTGCCAGCGCCCAATTTGGTGAGGGATCCCGTACCACTGATCGGCGAGGTAATAGAGAAGGCGTCAGACCGGTTCACCGAGAGGATGCCATTGTTCTGGATGGCACCCGTGCTGCCCAGCGTTCCCGTGGTGCTACCGCTACCCACTTGCAGGGTGCCCGCACTGATAAGGGTATTGCCGGAGTAGGTGTTCCCACCTGTTAGTTCCAGCACGCCAGCGCCGGTCTTGAGGAGGTCGGCATTGGCAGAACCGGAGATGATTCCGGAAAGCCGAGCGATGTCGGTTGTGGAACCGGTATTGTCCGCCACGCGGATTTCGCGGGCGAAGTAGTTATTGGTAGCCGCGCCATCGTCGAGGCCGATGGCATTGGTGAGGTCCACGGTGCTGTCGGCTTTGGTGGAACCCATGGTCAGGACGTATCCGTTTGAAAGGAAGGCACCGTTATTCCAGACAAGCGACGCAGCCGTGCTACCGCCAATGGCCGTTACCAAGATAACTGTGGCGTTGCCTCCAATTGCGGAAAAACCACCGTCGCCGCGATCTGAACCGCCGTTGTCGAAGGAAATGCCGCCGCCGCTCGTGGAGCCTGTCAAGTCAATGGCCCGGACAAACGTAACGCCCCCGCTAAGTTCCAGAACGCCGCCACGGAAGTTGATGGTTGAAAAGTCACCGTCAGAACTGGTGGCACCACCGAGCGCCGCAGCCGTGCCGCGCAACACGCCACTATCGAGGTTAATGTTTTGAGCATTGGTGAACGTAAGTGTCGTCCCGTTTAAGCTCAGAAAGCCAGGGCCAGCCTTGGTGAAGCCCTGATTCGAACCACTCATGTTTTGGCTCAGACGCCGTCACGGTAACGGTCGGGCTGAAGACCGCCATGCTCTGCGCGGTCAAGGCCGCAAGGTTAGCGGCGGTGGTAGGCGTGGCATTGTGCGTCAAGGCGACCACGCCGTTTGCACCGTAGCCCGCCCACTCTGTGCCGTTTACCGTTGCCCAGCCAACGGTCGAGCCAGTCGCGGTGTTGGCGAACATGCCCAACGGAGCGACGGTTCCGCCCGTGACCGTGATGGGGGCACCCGTCGAGATAATACGCGGATTATTGCCAGAGGCACCGAGCGTGCCCGTTCCTTCGCCGACGAAGTTGATCACCATACCAGTTGCATCACGCCAAGACCCGGCTGCGCGGGTGAAGGTCAGTTGCGCACCGGTGCCGCCATTGTTTGTCACGGTGATCGTATTGCTTCCGGCGCTGAAAGTCGGAGCACCAACTGTTTCCGAAGAGCCCGCGCTGTTTCCGATGAGTGACAACGTGCCACCGAGGAAGGTCACGGCTGCCGAGTCAGAAACGCGGCCAGCTGCTGCGGTGGAGTTGCCACCGCTGTTGTCCATAACAAAGGAACCGCCGCGCAACGCAATCGTCGTGCCGCCGATCACTCCGTTTGTGGTCCCTGTGCCGCCGAGCTTCATCGCCACGCCGCTATTGATACCGATGGTTCCAGTGAGTCCAGTCAAATTCCCGTCGAAGGTCTGGGTCGTGCCGTTGCCGCCGCGAAGATTCAAGCCGCCTGTCGTGGTGATCGCACCGGAGAAGGTCGAATCCGCCAAGGCCAGAATGTTGACCGCTCCACCAGTTGCAGGCGTGACAGAACCGCTGCCGCTCAAGGAACCGACGCGCAAATCAGTGGTTGTGCCCACCGTCGTCAGGCTCGTTCCACCCGCCAGATTCAACGCATTCGAGCGGAGCACTTGGCTCGCGCCATTATTCGTAGCCGAACCTGCTTGCAACGTCCCGCCGTTCAGTGTGATGGAACCCAGAAGCCGGGCAGTCCCAGCTGCGCTGTCGAGGATGAGTGTGCCTGCGCTGTTTTTCGTGAAGCCGTTGTTCCCGGAAAGCCCAGAGGTGATCGCCAGCGAGTCTCCGCTCGCGACGTCGATGACAGACTGCGCAATGCCAGCAAGTGTGAGGGTCTGCGTCGCTCCGCCAATGATGTAGGCCGTGCCACTGGTGGGGTCCACCGTGATGTCATTGACCGCGATGCCCGTGGTCAGAGTGAGCGTGCCCGCTGCCCCGCCGAGAAAGGCATCATTGTCTCCCCCGATGTTGGACCAGATGCCCAGAGTGCCTGTGTCGGAACTGGCGCGCCAGAGAGAGGACGTGGTTTCCCAATTTCCAGTGCCACCCGTTCCAGCCGTGGCTCCATTGGCATCCCAAAAAAACGTGGCAGCACGCGCCTGACCAAATGGGCTGGCTACCAGCCAAGCTGCAAGCAACAGCATAGCGTTCAAAGAAGGTCCTTTGAAACCAAGGGATCGTAGCACGAAACGAAACATGCCGAGTTTAGCGGAGATAGATTTTCTTAACATGACGAGCTGGGGGTTATAGTTCGCTGCTACATGTGCTGCTAATTTTGCGTCCGTCGCATCTCGTATGGCGACATTTTCGGCAGTGAATTTTTCGTCACATAAGCGGCTTATGACTGGCGCACATAATGTTAGGCGTGGGGTTTGCTGAGCACAGACCACACTTGCAAGTCGAGATTAATGCAGCTCACAACGTGTTCCACTTCATGACCAATCACCGCACCCGCAGCCTATTAACGGCTGCAAGCATCTGTGCCCGATCATCATTATATTGAATG
>JAPLUM010000510.1 GCA_026397605.1 Verrucomicrobiota bacterium
CTTTTTGACGCCAATTTTTTTGACGGCCTGCTTGCCCGATCAAGTTACTCTCCGTTCTACAATCAAGCCGCCTTGAGTTCAGGTGCTAGAAACGCGAATGGATGCCCGCCGATTTGCATCCGTCATTGATTCCACAAGGCTTTTCGCCTCTCGGGCAGTGTCACCCAAGACACAACCGCTTCGAGTCGAAGAAGCCTTGTGAAACCAAGCCCTGGCGCAACTCAACGATCTTCCATTCTCGTTTCAAGCACCTGAACTCAAGGCGGCTTGATCGTAGAACGGAGAGTAACTTGATCGGGCAAGCAGGCCGTCAAAAAAATTGGCGTCAAAAAGATGAAATCAGGGTTCCCATTTTTTTGCCGCGAATCTTTTTGACGGCCAAAAAACCGCGGCGGAACTTGGTAAGTTAGTCGGGAGTAACCGAACTCCGCTGCGCTGAAGTGTGGAAGCGGGAGTAACTTTTGCTAGGAAAAACACCAAGTTAGTCGGGAGTTAAAGCGGCTGGCTGCGTTGCACCTCAGTTACAGATCACAGCGGATATGCGCCATCGGAGCGCCTTGCCCGCCACTTTAATACCGTCGCATCTTTAGCGATGTAATTCTGGCCAAGTCCCTAAGCCACTTGCAAAACCTCTGATCCACAACCCAAACCGGAGACCATGAGGAAGGCAGGAAAGCAGGAAATGGGATTGATTCCTGCCTTCCTTCCTCATGATACTTGGATTGGCTGGTTTTTGAACCGAGAAGCGCTCTAGACTCTCCTGAAACTCTCGGCAGCAGTTCTGGCTGCAAAACCAATAAGAGCGGCCAGCGTGACTCGAATGTGGTGTGCCTAATGAAGTGGAAACTGTGAGGCAGCCAAAATCTCATCGATACCGACAAAATGCGAAAGGTGGGCTGCCTGTCCACATCTGCGAGAGACAAATGGATGCGGCTGTGCTCTGATCAGTGGCTGTTTACCTTTTCTTTGACCTCCATGCCACACCTTTTTGATTGGATCCAAGCTGCACGCCCGAAGACTCTCGGAGCCGCCATTGCGCCTGTATTTGTGGGGTTTTTCTTGGGGGCTAAGCTGAGTGGGCAGGAGATCGCCTGGCAGCTGCTGGCGTTTACTTTGGCTAGTACCATCGCCCTTCAGATCGCGACGAACTGGTTCAATGACGCGCTGGATTTCCGTCAGGGAAAAGACACGGCGGCGCGTATCGGGCCGAGGCGGATCACGGCGGCGGGGGCGGTGAAGGCTGAATCGGTGATGCTGGCGGGCTTTATCATGCTGGGGCTGGCGACGGCGCTGTCCATTCCGCTGATCGCAGCACGTGGGCTGCCGATTGTGATCATTGGGATTCCGTCCCTGTATTTCTGTTACGGTTACACGGGTGGCCCGGCACCGCTGGCCTATCGCGGACTTGGGGAGTTGTTTGTGATCTTGTTCTTTGGTTTTGTGGCGGTGATGGGCTCAGCCTTTGTCCAATGTGGCGAGTGGCTGGTGGGCGCGGTGGTAGCTGGGCTGCAAATCGGTTGCCTCTCGACGGTGCTGATCGCAGTGAATAATCTGCGTGATCTGGAGGAAGACCGCAGCACCGGTAAACGCACCCTGGCAGCGCGGTTCGGAGTCACGTTTGCACGGGTGGAGATCACAGCTCTCTTGGCTGTGGCTTATGGGATCGGGCTGTACTGGATGGATACCGATGAGACGCTGCTTTTCACCCTGCCGCTGGCGGTGCTGCCACTGGGGCTCTTTGTGCTGATCCGGCTCTGGACCACGGCACCTGGGCCGTCCTACAATCGCCTGCTGGCTCTGAGTGGCGTGCATTTACTGCTGTTTGCTGCGCTTTTTTGTGCAGCGGCCATGCCATGAGCTCTTGGGAGACGTATTGAACCAACTCATGTCTGCCAGCCCGATCTACGTTTATGAATACCTGCTCCGCAGTGGTGTGGCACTGAATTCGGCCTCTCACCGGCGACTTTTCCCTGGAGCACTGATTCGCGTCGGCGCGGGTTACGGCTGCATCCATCCCTGGACTGAATTTGGCGATGCCCCGATCCAGGAGCAATTACGCCTGCTGGCCGAGGGCGGCACGTCACCTGTGATCGACATGGCGCTGCGCTGTGCCGAGATCGACGGTGCAGCGCGCGAAGCTGGGATCAGCCTGTTTGCAGGCCTGGAGATCCCGCGCAGCCATTACTCCTGGAGTTTTGCGCAGCCGACTGGGCCACAAATCGAACAGATTGTGGGAGAAGGCTGGGCTGCGCTGAAGGCCAAGGGCTTTGCCAATTATGGAGAGACGCGCGGATTCCTGGAACAATGCGCGAAGGTGGGAGAAGCCACGGGCCTGAAGCTGCGGGTGGACTTCAATGGCTGCCTGGATGCACGCGGTTTTTCACAATTCATCGAGTTCATGCCGCTGCGGACGTATCAGCATCTGGATCTCATCGAGGACCCGTTTCCCTATGATTCAGCTCTCTGGCATCAGGCAGAGAAGCGCTGGAAAGTGCGCTTGGCGCTGGACAAAGGCTGGCGTGATGGAGAAGCAGGTTTTTCTGCCGTCGTCGTCAAACCTGCACGCCGAGACTGGCGGACGGTGGCGGCGCGGCATCCTGAAAAGCCGCTGGTGCTGACCTCGGCCATGGATCATGGGCTGGGACAGATGTTCGCTGCCTATGAGGCGGCTGTGGCCAAGGCTGAGATCGGAGATCGAATCGATCTCTGCGGACTGAGCACCCAGCATCTGTTTGAACCAGACGGCTTCTTTGAGCGCATCTCGGCAAAGGGCGGCTGGCTGAGCCATGACACGAACGGCGGCGGACTCGGCTTTGGCGATGTGCTGGAAAGGCTGCCGTGGAGGAAGCTATGCTGAAGGATGCCGATTCGAGCTCTAGATAAGGCAAGGCTTGCCAGTTGAGAAAGAGGGCCTAACTTTGATGAGGGAATGAGGTGCTTGCTGGCCGCGCTCCCCTTCCCTCTGCATTCCATGACCCTTTCCCAGCCCAAGCGTATCCTCGTCGCTGAAGACGTGCGTGCTATCTCCATGCGCATCGCTCATGTGCTGAAACTCCATGGCTATGAGGTGGAATTGGCGAAGGATGGTGAGGAATGCCTGGAGCGCGTGACTGCTAGTCAGCCGGATCTGATTATTCTGGATCTGATGATGCCCAAGCTCAATGGCGTGGAAGTGCTGAAGGCTCTGCGGGCCAATCCTGCGACAGAGGCGATGCCCGTGATCGTTTGCACATCCAAAGATTTTTCCACCGAGCTGAAGTATGTGCGCGACCTGGGTGCACTTGATGTGATCATCAAGCCTTTCGAGCCGGAAGTCCTGGCGCGGCGGGTGAATGAGTTTTTTGGCATCACGACTTCCGTGGAGATGGCAGCCCCAGCTGACACCGCCGCCGGCCCCCATTACGCACCGACTCTGGACACTCAGCGCCCCCACATCCGACTCTGGGGCACCCGGGGTTCCATTCCGGTCTCGGGTCCACAATTTGCTCAGCATGGCGGCAACACATCCTGCATGGAGTTTGCCTTTGGAGATGAGCGCATTCTCTTTGATGCTGGCTCGGGCATACGTGAGGCGGGGATTTCCTTCCTGAAAGGCGGGCCGCGGCACATCCATCTATTCATCACCCACACCCATTGGGATCACATTCAGGGCTTCCCATTCTTTACTCCGATCTATGTGCCAGGATTCGAGATCACGGTGTATGGGGAGCGCGGGTTTGGTCGAAATCTAGAGTCTCTGCTCGGCGGGCAATTGGATCGGGATTACTTCCCAATCCAGCGTGAGGATCTGCGGGCAAAGATGAACTTTGTTTTCCTGGATGAGAACCCAGTCATCATCGGTGGTGCCAAGATTACCCGTGAGTTTGCCCATCATCCTGGGGCCACCGTGGCGTACAAGATTGAGCATGAGGGGAAGAGCATCGCGTATGTGCCTGACAATGAGTTTCTCCAGGGCTTCATGGGCGATCCGAAAGACGTGCTGCCGGAGCATCCGATGGTTATTGCGCAGGAGCCGATGATCCGTTTTTTAAAGGATGTGGATGTGCTGCTGCATGAGGCTCAGTATCCGCCAGATGAGTATCCCAAGAAGATCGGCTGGGGACACTCCAATCTGGCCAATGCCTGTGCTCTGGCGCGCCTCGCGACGGTGAAAAAATGGATCGTGCTGCATCATGACCCCAATCACCATGATGCTTTTCTGCATCAGAAGCTGAATCTGACCTGGCAGATCCTGAAGCACATGGATCACTATGTGCCGGTCATGCACAGTTACGATGGCATGGTGGAGTTTGTCTAAAGTAGCCCAGTTGCGCTGCAACTGGTGCCTGTGAAAACTCCAGTTGCAGCGCAACTGGGCTACTTAAGCCAGCAAATAGCGCACCCAGGTGGCAGCGTTCATCTGCACGATCAAGGCCAAGCTGGCTGCAATGACCAGCCCCACAATGCCAACGAGAGAAATCTCAAAGAATTTTGTCATCAAGAGCGCCCAGGGTGAAACACCCACATCTGCAAGCGTCGCAAATTCCCGCCGCCGAAGTCGGAACGAGAGTGCAAAGACCAGCGCAGAGATGACCAGCGCGGACAGAAGAGTGAGAGCCATGACGGTCAGAGCTAGCGTTTGCACCTGAAAAAGCGTCGTCATCAAGGCATCAAACTCATCGCTAGGACGGATCAGTTGCGCTGGGCTGCTGCTTTTTAGATATCGCCCTGCCAGTAAAGCTTCCGCTTTGGCATCATTGGGGATGACGAGGATGGCGCTCAGCTCATAGAGACTCTGGTCACCATGAAAATGGAATCCATTGATATTCGCCTCAGTCACCTCATTGAACATGCGCACACTGGCATTGGCGACGGTATTTCCAGCCTCTGTTTTCAGAACGGCGTCCTTTGTAGCGGCGACGTCATCATGCCCGTGAGCCAGCCCCTGGATAAGCCAGGCTGTCTTCAGATCCACAAAGACCGCATCATCATCCGAGGTGCCATTCGCGGCTAAGACCCCTTTGATGCGCATCTTTAATGGATACACACCCGCCATATCAAAGACCTGCTCTTGAGAAGAAAACAGAGCGTCTCCAGGTCCCAACCCACGGCGGTGAGCGACCCGTGCGCCAAGCACACAATCGCCTAGACGAGTCATCATCTGACCCGAGGCCACTCGCAGGCCACGAAAGGCAAAATAGTCGATCTCCGTGCCGACGATGGGAGATTCCTGAGCGTGAAAGCGCACATCCAGCGGGATGACTTTACCGAGGCGCGATTCACGCAGCTCCTGCACCTGCTTCAGGGGAATGGGCGGGAGCGGCTGCCTTTTAAAATACAAGGCTGCGAGCATGAGGTCCAGCGCACTGCCCCGAGCACCAATGAGTTGCGGGGTAGAAACAGCCCGATCACGCATGGCCGACTCAGTGGCCTGCACGAGCACACGCAGACAAAGCGGCAGCGCAGCGACTAGAGCTAGGGCTCCCGCCAGCATGAGCGACTGCAAGCGATGCCGACAAACGTAACGCCAGGCCAGATAAAAAGGGGCGCGGCTCATTTTGTGAAATCCTCCACACGAGCATGAAAGGGAAACAGCGGAATCAACTCCGTGTCATGGGTCACCATGATCAGACTGGCCTCATTTTCCTGAGTGTAATCTCGCAGCAAGTCCATGACGACCCCGCGCCGTGTAGCGTCCAGAGAAGCCGTCGGCTCATCCGTGAAGAGATATCGCGGTCGATGCGCTAGGGCTCTAGCGATGGCCACGCGCTGCCGCTCTCCCTGGGAAAGTTGCCCTGCCAGCTTTTGCCAGTGCTTTTCGATCTCCAGGCGCTCGGCAAGCAGACGGGCCTGCTGGATGGATGCGGCATTCGGCCCCTTTCCATGGAAGCGCTGGGGCAAAAGAATATTTTCTTCCACAGTCAGGTAGTCCAGCAACGCAAAGTCCTGAAAAACTAGGCCAACTTCTTTCAGCCGAAAAGCCCGCCGAGCCGTCTCATCCAATGCCCCTAGAGATGTATCCCCCAACTTGACCTGCCCAGAGCTGGGCTGAAGCAGGCCTGTCATCAGTCTGAGAAGCGTTGTTTTCCCCACGCCACTCGGCCCCAAAAGCGCCAAACTCTGACCTGTGGCGACATTTAAAGACTCCACCCGCAGCCGAAAGGAGCTGCCTGGATAAGCAAAGTGCAGATCAGTGATGGAGATCATGAGCAGCAAAGTAGCCCAGTTGCGCCGCAACTGGAGTCTTTTTTTTAGTTCCTCAGTTGCAGCGCAACTGAAGCCTTTTCAAAAACCAGTTGCAGCGCAACTGGGCTACTTGGTCCATGCCGTAGAGTGATCCACTGACAATCGCGCTTTTTGCGGGTTTTCTAGGATGTAATGCCGGAATTTCTCCAAACTGGCAGCACTACGGACAATGTGGTCAAAGCTTTCCCATTGCCAAAACTGGCCTTCGCTGCCGAGGTGGGCATTGATCTTCTTGGCGGTGTAATTTTTCCAATTACGACACAAACGCTTCATGACATCTCGGCCTGGAATACCAACGAGAACATGGACATGATTAGGCATCACCACATAGGCTTCGAGCTGATAGGAGACTTCATTTTGGTGATGCAGATTTTCAGCGATGATCTGCCTCAATTCAACCTGACGCAGGAGACATTTGCCGTGATTGGCGTCGAGCATCTCATGCCATTTGGTGGTAAAGAGGCGGTAAAACTCTCGATGCAGCGTTTCCGGCAGCTCTTCGATCTGTTTTTGCCAGTCCTCTTGTTGGGTGGCGATGCCGTGCAGAGCACACCAATCCTCTCGATCCTGAAGCCATTTTGCCATGACTTCGGACGGAATGGAGTCTGCTGTCCTCCAAGTGATGAAATAGAAAGCGTCTCTTTGTTCCCAATGCGGGAGATGACGCCTCGTCATTTCTATTTCCGCTGATGGATCAAAAAAGTTAAAGTCCATGAGACTGCTTAAAGTAGCCCAGTTGCGCTGCAACTGAAGCCTTTTTAAAAACCAGTTGCAGCGCAACTGGGCTACTTTTATCCCGCCACGAGATCGTAACCACGCCACTCTTTCACGGTGACGTCAGCAAAACTGCCAACGGGCAGCTTTTTATCCACAAAGATGGTGGTGTCGATGTCAGGTGCATCCATCTCCGTGCGGGCCACGCCGGGTTCTTCGACAAGCACACGTAGTTTTTTGCCGACCTGCTGACGGTTCACATGTTCCACACTGCGCTGGATGGCGCGCATGGCTTCATTCCAGCGGGCTTTGCGGGTCATGTGATGGATCTGATCGTCCATCTTGGCAGCGCGGGTGTCTTCTTCACGGGAGTAGTTAAAGACGCCTGCACGCTCAAATTTCTCGTCTTCGATGAACTGAACCAGCTCATTGAAATCAGCCTCCGTCTCACCTGGGAAACCAACGATGAAGGTGGTCCGGATAGCGATGCCGGGGATGCCTGCGCGGATGCGCTTCAGCAAATCACGGATGTAGGCACCATCAGTCTCACGCTTCATGAGAGAGAGCATGTGATCACTGATGTGCTGCAGCGGCATGTCGATGTAGCGGGCGACCTTTGGGCTCTCGGCGATGGCGGCGATGAGG
>JAPLUM010000704.1 GCA_026397605.1 Verrucomicrobiota bacterium
TTCAGCCTCTTCCTTGCGGCCCTGAGCTGCGATGGCCTTGGCTAAGTTGTCACGCAAAATCTGCACCTGCAGTACATCCTTGTTGGGCCGCTGATTGATGGCCTTTAACATCAGAATGTATTCTTTTTCAGCTTCGGCGAACTGACCTTGCTGATAGCACTCATTGGCCACTCGATTTTGGTATCCGAGTGTTACACCTGACAATTCTCCCAGCTGGTTATCAGCCTGCCGATGCATCTCACGCAACGCTACAAGATATTGACTGCGGTCTCCTTTTATTTGGAAAACACGAATAACCCCATGCTGCGCGATCATCCAAAAACTAAAATTCGTCTCTGGATTGGCCGCAGCGACAGCTTTACGAATTCGCGCAAGCGCTAAATCAGGATCACCTTTTTCCAAGGCAATATTGGCAGCAACTTCCCAGCTCAGGCAAAGATCTGACGCATTGTTCTCGGCCTGTGTGTGCTTAAGCACTGCAACTTCTGCCTGATCGAAATCTCCCAAGATGAAGAAGGCTTGGCCGCGCAAAAGATCTCGCAAGGTGGGCATCACCAAAATGCGTTTCGCCATCACAGGCAACTGTGCTGCACAGCTTCCTGATGGCCAACCATGATGTGAATCGAAATAGGCAAAGCTGGCTTGCCATCGCTCGCTTCGTGATAAAGAACCATTCTCAGCAGCAGCTCCTGTTACGCGGGCAGAAAATAGAGATAGTGAATCCAACAGCTGACGATCTCGGAGTTGAGCCTGCTCCTTAGTCATACGAACGCTTTGTGCCATTAACTGGGGGATTAAAGGCCATGCGAATCCAGCTGCGAGGCAAAGAAGAACCAAAGTTCGCAACCCGCTAAAGAAGTAGGAATAAAACAGCATATGAATCTGTGATGATGAATCCTACCCAGACACTGTTTCCGCTATTGCCGCAACAGGTTCCGCTTCTTCAGCGGGGACTTGGACGGGTTCGGCTTTGCTGAGGACTTTGACGAATTGGGGTTTGTAGGTGGACCAGTTTTCAAGGATCATTTTAGCGCGGGCGCTGTCGGTCTTTTCCAGGTGATCGAAGATGAGTTTCTTCAGCTGATTGATGTCTTCAGGATCGCTGAGCTTGTCGCCTTTGATCATTTCGGGGTTGTGCAGTTGAGCGAAGGTGCCGGCTTCGTCCAGAAGATAGGCAACGCCGCCGCTCATGCCGGCACCGAAGTTTTTACCGAAGGTGCCAAGCACGACGACGGTGCCGCCGGTCATGTATTCGCAGCCGTGATCACCGATGCCCTCGACGACGGCGGTGGCGCCGGAGTTGCGCACGCAGAAGCGCTCGCCAGCTCGGCCTGCGGCATATAGGCTGCCACTGGTGGCTCCATACATCACGGTGTTGCCCATGATGCTGTTTTCCCAGGTGAGATAGTCGCTGCTGATGCGCGGACCAGGCTTCAGGATGATCTCGGCTCCACACAAGCCTTTGCCGACATAGTCGTTGGCTTCGCCGATAAGCGTGAGCTTCACGCCGCCACAGGTGAAGGCAGCAAAGCTTTGGCCCGCGCTGCCTTCGAGGGTGACATCGAGAGTTCCGGGAGCGAGCCCATGATTGCCGTGATTGAAGGCGATCTGGCCACTGAGCTTGGTGCCAATATTGCGGAAGGTGTTCTTCACTTTGTAGCGCAACGGACGGACTTTCATCTTATCGCTGATGGCAAATTGGGCTTCCTGGATGATGCGGTCATCCAGCGGATGCTGATCGAGTCCGTCATTGCGATTCATATGACAGGTGCGGGCAGCATCCTGACCGAGGTCTTTGCCGACATCTCGGAGGATGCGGTCAAGCTTCAGTAAGTTGGCTTTAGGATGACCGGGCACGACGCGTTGTTTTAGGAACTCGGGGCGGCCGATCATTTCATCCATGCTGCGGACGCCGAGGCTGGCCATGATTTCACGGACTTCCTGAGCGACGGCGTTAAAGAAGTTGACGATCTGATCAGGATTACCTTTAAACTTGGCGCGGAATTTAGGGTCGGTGGTGGCGATGCCGACTGGGCAGTTGTTCAAATGGCATTGGCGCACATAGACGCAACCCAACGCGATGAGAGCGATGGTGCCGAAGTTGAATTCTTCCGCGCCAAGGATAGCTGCCATGGCGATGTCGCGTCCATTACGCAAGCCGCCGTCGGCACGTAACGTGACTCGTTCGCGCAGCCCATTGAGCATGAGTACTTGCTGGGTCTCGGCTAAACCAAGCTCCCAGGGCAGGCCGGCGTGTTTGATGGAGGAGAGTGGACTAGCCCCTGTGCCACCTTCGTGACCGGAGATCAGGATGATGTCCGCATTGGCCTTGGCCACACCGGCGGCGATGGTGCCGACACCGGTTTCGGCGACGAGTTTCACACAGACACGAGCGCGCGGATTGCTCTCTTTGAGATCGTGAATCAGCTGGGCTAGATCTTCGATGGAATAGATGTCGTGATGGGGTGGCGGGCTGATCAGGGTGACGCCAGGTGTGGTATTGCGCAGGCGAGCGATCATCCGGTTGACCTTCATGGCCGGGAGCTGACCACCTTCACCGGGTTTGGCACCTTGGGCCATTTTGATTTCCAGTTCCCAAGCATTGGCCAAATAGGCGGCCGTGACACCGAAGCGTCCGCTGGCGACTTGCTTGATTTTTGAGTTGGCCCAATCCCCGTTTTCATAAGGCTTAAAGCGTTTTGGATCTTCGCCGCCTTCACCGCTATCCGACTTGCCACCGATTCGATTCATAGCGATGGCGAGAGCCTCATGGGCCTCGGGTGAAATGGCTCCAAGAGACATGGCGGCGGTGGTGAACCGCACGCGGATGTCTTCGATGCTTTCGACTTCATCAATTGAGATCGGGCCTTCTTCGCCAGGCACAAACTCAAACATGTCTTTCAAGGCGGTCGGCGTGTTTTCCAAGGAGGCCTTCACATAGGTCTCATAATCTTCCTGCTTGCCGCTTTTGACAAAGGTATGGAAGTTCTTGATCACGGGGCCGGTGACGGCATGCATCTCGCCTTTTTGACGAGGGCGATAGTAACCTGGGTCTCCGAGATCGACGCTGGATTGGCCTTCTGGTAAAGCTGAGCCGTAGCCAAAAGCGTGGCGGGCCAGCGCTTCTTCAGCGATCTCTTTAAAGCCGATGCCGCTGATCTGACTGGAGGTGCCGGTGAAGGCAAACTGCATGACTTCTTCTCCGATGCCAACAGCTTCAAAAATTTGCGCGCCGATGTAGCTGCTGAGCACAGAGATGCCCATCTTACTCATGATCTTCAGCACGCCTTTTTCCAGACCTTTGCGGTAATTGGTCACGGCTTTGGCAAAGTCCATGCCATCGAGCTGAGGTTTCTTGGCTGTCTTGTCAGACTCGACAAGCTCGCGAATGGTCTCAAAAGCCATGTGAGGGCACACAGCGCTGGCACCAAAGCCAAAGAGGCAGGCCATTTGATGCGTATCACGGGCTTCTCCTGAATCCACGACGAGACTGAGCCGCATACGAATCTTCCGGCGATTCAGATGATGATGCACAGCACCGGTGGCCAACAGGGCTGGGATGGCGGCACGATCATACTCAAGAGCACGGTCACTGAGAATGAGGATGCGCACATGATCCTTAGCTGCTTTTTCAGCCTCCTGGCAAAGCCGATCCAGAGCCGACTTCATGCCCTCTGGTCCATCACTCACGGGCCATGTCGTATCCAGCACACGGTGCGGGTAGTCCGCCATGCCTTTCAAAGAGGCTAGCTCATTTTCAAAGAGGAACGGTGAGTTCAGATGCACGACTTTGGCGTGCTCCGGCGTCTGATCTAACCAATTGCGCTGATAGCCAAGAACGACATCCAGGCTCATCACCCCGCGTTCACGGATGGGGTCGATAGGTGGATTGGTGACTTGAGCAAAGAGTTGACGGAAGTAAGCAGTCAGCAGACGTGGACGCGTGGATAAGACGGACAAGGCAACATCGTCACCCATGGAGTAAGTGGCCTCTTCACCCTTCGCCAAAACAGGCGTGAAGGACATGTCGATCTCTTCTTTCGTATAACCAAAAGAAGCCTGCTTTTGAGAAAGACTCAAAATATCCAAATCACCGGTCGGGACTTCAGGGGCGAGGGTCGTAAGACTGGTGCGGTTTTTCAGCCATTCGCCATACGGCTTACGGCTGGCGAGATCGGCTTTGATCTCGTCATTGAAGCGCACACGGCCATGCAGCGTGTCGATCTCCAACATCTCACCAGGGGCCAAGCGGCCTTTGCGCAGAATCTTCGCATCGTCGATCGGCACAATGCCGACTTCTGATCCAAGGGCAAAGATGCCATCGGTCGTCATCTTCCAGCGGCTCGGACGCAGACCATTACGATCCAAGCTTGCCACCACACTGAGCCCATTGGTTAAAACCAACGCCGCAGGTCCATCCCAAGGCTCGCTAAAGCACTCGTGGTATTCGTAGAAGGCCTTGAGATCATCGGAGGTGGCAGGATCAATGCCATAGGCGCTCGGCACCAGCATGGCCAAGGCATGAACAGGATCACGTCCGCTTTGGATCAGCAGATCCAACGCTGCATCCAGGCTTGCGCTATCACTTTGACCTTTGGTGATCAGCTCCTTCAGCAGCTGCTCTTCACCTTCCCAGACAATGTTCTCAAAGTCACTTGCACGGCTGTTGAGCCAGTTGCGATTGCCACGCACGGTATTGATTTCACCATTGTGCGCCAAGGTGCGGAAAGGATGAGAAAGCGCCCAAGTTGGGAACGTGTTCGTGCTGAAGCGCTGATGAAAAACAGCTAACGAAGTTTCATAATCGTCGCTCTGCAGATCGGTGTAGAATTTCTGCAGCGATGAAGGAAGCAACAGAGCCTTATAAACCATCGTGCGATGCGAGAACGAGGCGATGTAAAAGTCCGCTAGTTTATGGATGCGTGCTTTGAGCCGCATCTCACGACGAATCAGATAGAGCTGACGCTCAAACGGATTGTCATCCATGCCTTCGGGCCGAGCGACGAGCAGATGCTGAATCATC
>JAPLUM010000451.1 GCA_026397605.1 Verrucomicrobiota bacterium
GACGTTGCGCTTAGTGGAAGTGGTGACGACTCCGGCGCTGCCAGCTGCTGGCACGCTTCCTGTAGCGCCTCAAGCAGCGACAGCACTTGAGGTGCGCCTGCGTGGCGGTGCGTCGATGCTTGTTTCTGATACGTATCCGTCAAACCTAGCACCATGGGGTGGTCGTAGCCCATCAGAGCCGTAGGCGTAGGCTATGGCTCTGATGGATGAAGCCAACGACGATTTTAAAGCGGGACGCCTTGAGGCGTGTGACCTTGCCGCGTGAGCAACGCGAGGCTTTGCTTGATGAATTCGAGCGCAATAAGTAGCCGGGCTCATAGTGCAGACAAACCTCCTTTTGACCTGTAACTCGCTTGTTTTTAATGATCTTTCTAACTTGTAGCCTTTTACGAGGCTCGGCGTGTCGGTGTACTTTGGCACTAGGCCGCTCATTCGCTGGGCACTTTCAGCTAGAGCCTTTTGGGCTGCTCGTGTGTCCACCTCAGATCTTGGCTGGGTGCAAAATCGGAATGATGTGAGAAAAACAAAGAATCTAGCTTCCTTGATGGATTCATGGCATCATGAGTGCCATGCCCGCCGCAGATATTCGTGCCCAGTTCCTGCAAGCCCTTGCTCCAGAGAGCCAGTTTTACCGGCTCTTTGACCATTTGCCCGGCATCTCCTTTTTTGCGAAAAACAGCCGCTTTCAGATTGTCTGTGCCAATCAGCATTTCGTCGAAAGCCTGGGCTTTACGCACGAGACTGAATTGATCGGCAAAGAAGATTTTGACATCTTTCCTCAGCGTCTGGCCGAGAACTTCCGCCGTGACGATGAGGAGGTCCTGAAGACTGGCCAAGCTCGGCTGAATATCGTCGAGCTATTCTTTAATCCGCAGGGGATTCCGGATTGGTTCATCACGCACAAGATGCCCATGCAGGACAAACGTGGTCGAATCATCGGCATCATGGGCACTACGCAGAGCTACGGGCAGGCCGTGCAGAGTGTTCATCCTTATCTGCACATCGATCGCGCTTTGGCCTACATCCGGGAGCATTTCAAGCAGCGCATCAGTATTGAGGAACTCGCGGACATGGTCCATCTCAGCACCCGCCAGCTACACCGGAAGTTTGTCGAGACGTTTGGCTGTAGCCCCCAGGCATTTATCATGAAACTCCGTGTTCAGGCCGGGTGTGAAGCCTTGCAGCATGAGGATGCCCAGATCAGCCAAGTGGCCCTCGACCTCGGATTTTGTGATCAGAGCAGCTTCACACACCACTTCCACAAGCTCATGGGCATGACCCCATTGCGCTTTCAGCGGCAGTTCAGGCTGGTGCGGCGGTGATTCGGAGAAAATCGCCTTCTTGCCAAAGCACTCTTGCCAATAGCCGATCCCGCCCTAGCCTCCGCGCCCTATGCTTGATATCCGCCTGATCCGCGAAAACACCGACCTCGTCAAACAACGCCTCGCTCACCGCAGTGGAGACTACGCATCTGTCGTGGATGAGTTACTCTCTATCGACACCGCACGGCGCAGCGCAGAGACCGAGCGGCAAAAGCTTCAGGGAGATCGCAACCGCATCAGCAAAGACATCGGCATCGCCAAAAAGAATGGCCAGGACACCAGCCCTATCGAAGCCGAAGTGCGTGGCATCAATGACCGCATTGAAGAAATCGGACGTGACGCTGATGCTGCCGACATTCGTCAGCGAGATCTGCTTTTAAGTCTGCCGAATCTCCCGCATGAGGCCTGCCCGGTCGGTCACAGTGCCGAAGAGAACCCCGAAGTCCGCGTCTGGGGTGACAAGCCTAGCTACGACTTTGAGCCCAAGGATCATACCATTCTCGGTCAAACACTGGGCATGCTCGACTTCGAAGCTGGTGCCAAAATTACCGGCAGTGCCTTTGTTGTTTATCGTGGAGCCGGTGCCCGCCTTGAGCGCGCGCTGATCAATTTCCTGCTCGACCTACACACCACCCAGCATGGTTATCTGGAAGTGAACACACCACACTTGGTCAAAGCCGAGTGCCTCGTCGGCACGGGTCAACTGCCGAAGTTCGGTGACCAAGTCTATCACAGCCCAGAAGACGATCTCTACCTCATCCCCACAGCCGAAGTGCCTGTGACCAATCTTCATCGTGAAGAGATCCTCAAAGTCGAGCAACTGCCCATCCAATACGCAGCCTACACTCCCTGCTTCCGCCGTGAGGCAGGCAGCGCAGGTCTAGGCACTCGCGGGCTGATTCGCATGCATCAGTTTGATAAAGTGGAGTTGGTCAAAATTACTGCGCCAGAAGTCAGCATGGCCGAGTTAGAAAGCCTGACCGCCAATGCTGAAAAAGTCCTGCAACTGCTGGGTCTGCACTATCGCGTGATCGAACTTTGCACTGGCGACATCGGTTTCGGCTCTGCCAAGACCTACGACATCGAAGTCTGGGCACCAGGGCAGGGGACATACCTAGAAGTCTCCAGCTGCTCGAACTTTGGCGACTACCAAGCCCGCCGCATGAACCTTCGTTATAAGGGTGAAGATGGTAAAAACCGCTTCCCTCATACGCTGAATGGCTCCGGCACTGCGCTCGCTCGGCTGTTTGTCGCCTTGGTGGAAACCTACCAACAAGCCGACGGCAGCATCCTCATCCCTGAAGCCCTGCGTTCCCATTTTGGAGCCGATAAGATCAGTTGAGTTTTCTGGCAATACCTAGAGGCTCTGATTTAGAAAACTTGGAACGTGAAACCTGAAACCTGAAACTTGTACTCAGGATCACTGCGACTTTCGCGAGAGGCTCGGCTTGAAACAAAAAAGCCCGACATTTCTGCCGGGCTCTCTGAGATTTGACGCTTGATGCTGGATTAAGCCTTGGCGATCGAGGTGATCTTGCCGTGCTCGCTGTCCACTTTGACGTCTTTGCCGACAAGGGCAGCTGCTTCATCAGCGCCTTTGGAGCTTGGGGTCAGGGTCAGGGAGGCGGACTTGCCGTCTTTACCTTCGACAACGACTTTTTTGGTCGCGGCGTCGAATTCTTTCAACTTACCTTCGTTGGTGACGACCTTGCCGCAGCCTGCGTAAGCAGAACCGAGAGCGATGGTGGTGATGGCGAGGATGGTGAGTGCTTTCTTCATGGTATCGTTTGGTTTGATGGATCAGGGCAACATTAAACGTTGCTCTCTATAGAACGATTGTTCATAAACGTTCGTTGCAAACAAGACTTATTTTTTCCTTCATGCGTTTTCTTCTCCTCCTAGCTTGTTTTGGTCTGCCTCTCTTTTGTGGTGCTCATGCGGTGCCAGACATACCTGTTAGGACCTATTTCGCTCAGGAAGGGACCTTAAAAATCATGGTCGAGGTCGACCCCCGCTGCTACTCGGCAGATCCCAATACGGCTGCTTCGCTTCTTAGACCGATCTATCTCACGCTGCCTGAGGAGCGAAAATCGGAGTTAAAAACCAAGGCGGCTGATCTGGTGAAGCGGTACGTGGAATTCTTTTTTGAGTCTGGAGGCGCTGTAGAGCCGAGCTTTAACTTTGAGTTTACGGGTCATGATCGTGCCCCACTGACCACGGATGAGGACGTGGTTGTACTCACGGGAAGCTGGGTGGGTCGTGTTCCGGAAGGAGCTAAGACGTGGCGTATTAAGGCAACCAAGGAGACGC
>JAPLUM010000676.1 GCA_026397605.1 Verrucomicrobiota bacterium
GGCCAATTCCTCATCGCCACGGGCTATGATGCGGCACTTGTGACAGCCAATCTTTCGACTTCGACCGGGGCGACGATCCCGCGTGTGATCGCCCGTGTCGCCGTAAATGGGACCGCGAATACGGCAACGGCTCTGGCAGATGCCGCCATCACGAACAATCCGCGCTCAGCCGCCTCAGTCGATGGCTCGGCCTATTGGTTTGGTGGAGCTGCGGGAGGGCTGCGCTATGCTTTTCATACTGCCACTAGCTCGACGGATCTCACTAGCTCTTCCTTGGCGAATATTCGACAACCAGCCATCTTTGGGGGTCAACTCTACGTCTCTTCAGCTAGCGGCACGAATACGTTCAAAGGAGTCAGCACGATCGGCAGCGGCCTGCCCACGAGCGGGACGCTGGCGGTGACTCGTCTGAGTAATCTTTCCGATACCGCGGTGGATTCGCCAAATATGTTTTTCATGGCGGACTTGAGTAGCAGCGTCGCGGGAATCGATACTCTTTACATGGTCGATGAAAACGGTACGACCGGTGGATTGACGAAATTTTCGCTCGTTGCGGGTAATTGGGTGGCCAATGGCAAGGTCGGTGTCGGGGCAGATAACTATCGTGGACTCACAGGTAGTGTGCTTGGAACGACTGTGACAATGTATGCCACGCGCGACGCGAATCAGCTAGTCAGCCTTGTGGATGCTGCCGGCCACAATGCTGCGATCACTGCGACGCCCACTGTGCTGGCAACGGCTGCCATGAATACGGCCTTCCGTGGTGTAGCTTTGGCCCCGCAGGCTGTTAGGCCTGACTTCTTAGTCGCCAGCGTCACAGCCCCAGCCAATGCCGTCACCAGTACGACCTTTAGTTATACGATGAGGGTAGGGAACTCTGGCACAGCCAATGCTACGGGAGTCGCTGCAAGATTCACTTTGCCAAGCGGATTAAACTTTGTCTCAGCCAGTGGTACAAATGGCTTTGCAGGCACCCATGCAGCTGGAGTGGTGAGTTTTACCGGTGGCAGTCTGAATGCAGGCGCGGTGGCGACGCTGACCATTAATGTCACTACAGGAACAGCCGCCACTTATACGTTCTCCGCTGGCGCAGCGGTGGTGGACCCGAATGCCGCTATCGCGGAAGCAAGTGAGGCCAACAATGCCTCCGCGGATAGACCGATCACAATCGTCACCAGGCCGAATACGCCGCCGACCTTCAGCACGCATCCCGCCAATGTGAGTATCAGCAATGGTGCTACGGCCACTCTCACGGCCTTAGCTGCGGGCAGTCCTGCACCGACTTATCAATGGTATCAGGGCGCTAGTGGCAATACGACCAATCCGATTTCAGGAGCGACGAGCGCCAGCTTCACGACGCCTATTTTGGTTTTGAACCAGACCTACTGGGTGCGTGCAACAAATAGCCAAGGCACTGCTGATAGCACGACTGCTACCGTCACTGTTGCACCCTCAAACAATGCCAATCTCTCCGCACTAGCCGTCTCCACGCTGCTCTCGGAGCCTACCTTTAGTCCAGCGGATTTAAATTACATCACCATCGTGGCCAATAACGTGACGAGTATGACGGTTACGCCGACGGTGGAGCAGAGCTTGGCCACGATCACTGTGAATGGCACGCCTCTAGCCAGTGGTGGCACTAGTGGCAGCGTGGCACTGCAAGAGGGGGCCAACCCAATCACTGTAGCTGTGACCGCTCAGGATGGCAGCACGGTGAAGATTTATACGGTGAACGTCTTCCGCTCAGCGCCACCGCTGGCTGCTGGCAGCATCGCTTTCATCGGCTATAATGCCGACGGGGATGATGACTTGGCCTTTGTGGCTCTCACCGATATTCCAGACAATTCAGTGATTCATTTTTCCGATAATGAGTGGAATGGCAGCAGCCTCGGTGGCAGCGGGGCGTTTGTTGATTTCCTGGAGAGTGAGTTGGCCTGGATTCCACCCAGCGGCGGTATCCAAGCTGGCAATGTGGTGGTGATGAATAGCCTTGCTGTGAAAGCTAGCGCCACGACCAGTCTGGGTACTCTTGTCTTTAGTGATGGCAATCCGGCCATCAGCGCCACCGCAGACACGATCTACGCCTTCATGGGCGGCACGCGTGTCGTCGGTAGCTTTCTGGCCGCCATCAGCAGCGACCCCGCACTGGTGCTCACGGGCACTGGCTTGGCCACTGGCAGCACCGCCGTGAAGCTGGCAGATAGCAGTGATGGCGCTATCTACAATGGCGCACGCTCAGGCCAGGTGACCTATGCCAGCTACCTGCCACTCATCGGCAATGTGGCCACGAACTGGACCGATGTCCTGGATGGCACCGGCAACACTCTGCTGCCTTTTTCGACAGCCTCCTTCTCCCTCATCGGCTCACCGATCTACACGCATACCAATCGCGATGTGCTGAATCCGAATCGAGATGTCTGGAGCGGTGCCGGTGTCACGATGAATGGCCTGCAATTCAGAAATCTCGGCATTCAGGGCGTAGGCCGTATTCCCGCAAGTCAGCTGGATTCTACGACGGGTGAAAGTGTCGGCTCTATCTCCGACATGGCCATCACAGGCTGGACGAAAAATGTGAATGGCACCTATAGCGGCAGCTTCAATCTCCTGCCTGATGGCGGCTATCGTAGTGGCAGCACCAATCCAAATTACGCGGCCCGTATCAACACCTTCAGCTTCACCTTTACGCCCTACACAGCCAGCATAGCCACCGCAGCTCAAAATCAGATTGCCATGTCCTTCACCGGGTCTAGCCGCTTCACCTATGATCACGATGGCAATGCCAACACAGCGCCTATCTTTACCACAGCCATGACCTCTACCTCTGTCGGTAGCCTGTTTGGTGCAGAGATCCCCGTCGTCTCCACCAGCACCACGCAGAGTGACGGCAGCATCAGCAATCGTGTGACGCTCAGCACGGAGGGACTGGTCCTCGATTCACGCAGTGGCCAGAGTGGCAAAGGCTGGATCAGTGACGAATACAACCCTGCTATCCTGCACTTTGATAGCAGCAAACGCATTATTGGCAGACTCGGCGTGCCAGAGGCGCTCGTGCCGCACCTGCCAGTCGGCACCACGGACTTTGGCACAGCGACGCCCACCAATGGTCGCCGTGAAAACCAGGGCTTTGAAGGCCTAGCGCAGAGTCCCGATGGCACCCGCCTCTTTGCCATGATGCAAAGTGCCACCCTGCAAGACAGCGCCAGTGGCAATCAAGGCCGATTCAACACACGCGTGCTCGTTTATGATCTCAGCAGCAGCAGCACGCCCAGAGAGCCGATAGCGCAATACGTCATGCAATTGCCACGCATCGACGATACCGCATCCACCACCAATGGCACAAGCGTGAGCCGCACAGGCGCACAGAGTTCCATCGTCGCGCTCAGCAATACGGCGCTGCTTGTTTTAGCTCGCGACGGCAATGGCCGAGGCACGCCTGGGCCGCCGCCCGTCTTTAAATCCATCCTCCTGGCAGATCTCAGCAGCGCCACCGATCTGGGGGTAGCTTACAATGCCGAAAACGCCGTACCAGCTCCTAACGGTGTGCTGCAAGTAGGCATCACCGCACTGAGCTGGACGCAGGCTCTAAACATGATCGGCGGGCTCGGTAGCTTCAGCACAGAGGTCTCTAAATTTGGCCTCAACATCAATGGCGGTGACGGCACCACCAACACCCTCAGTGATAAGTGGGAAGCTCTCAGCCTCGTGTCCTGTGGTGACGCAGCCAATCCCAACGACTTCTTCCTCTTCATCGGCAACGACAACAACTTCCAAACCACCAATGGCAAGGTCATGACCGCCACTGGTAGCCTAGCCACCTACAATGCAGGCATGGTCCATGATTCCATGATGCTGGTCTATCGCGTGCGTGTCGTGGCTCCAGGGATCAAAGTAACCTATCAGCTCACGGCTCAGATTTTAACCAACAATGCTTCTTCCGCCCTTCAGCTAGGCGCAGGCGTCACGGCTCAAAACAACGACCGCAGTTTCACAGTCGAAAACACCGGCACCGGTCGGATCGACAGCCTCAGCGTCACCATCGATGGGACCAATGCCGCTGACTTTAGCGTCTTCACCGCACCCACAGGGCCACTCGCTGCCGCAGGCAGCACCAGCTTCACCATCCGACTACTAAGCAGCAGTGGTGGGGTGAGAAACGCTACCCTGCATCTCAACCTCAACGCCTCTGGCAGCCTCAGCAGCTTTGATATCCCCGTCACCGCTACCTTGGACTCTGCCTTGAATGCTTGGCGTCAGAATTACTTTGGCACCACCGATGACAGCGGTCAGACTGCGTTGACCGCCGACTTTGAAGGGGACGGACTGAGTAATCTTCTGGAGTACGCCCTGGAAACCCTCCCCAATGCCACGACAGCGGGTAATGGTATCTCCGTCATGCCCAGGGGCAGCATTGATCAGTCCGCGAGTGTACTCAGCGGCAGACTCGTCCTTACCTTCGGCACAGCCAATACCACCCGCGCCGACGTGACCTACATCATTCAATGCAGCAATACCCCTGACGATTGGACCGACATTGGTCGTAAAGTCGGCACCGCCCCCTGGGCCTGGCTAGCAGGCGGAACAAACCGCATCATCACCACTATCAACGGCGGCAGAACCACGGTCCAAGTCGGCGACATTCTCCCACTTTCAGAACCCCGCCGCCTGATGAGATTAAAGGTCACTATTCCGTGATGAGCATCAGAACCCTGTGCTTTCACGAACCTATTTTAGACAACAGAATGGTAGGATTCTGCTGTCTGACATTCTGCTGTCTAACTTTCTGATCAGACGAATTCACAAAACCTAACGCGAGGTATACCTCTGATTTCATCTTTTTGACGCCCATCTTTTTACCGGCCTTCTTGTCCCGTGGCTGGCGCTCGGTTCGGTCTCCCGTGATTGGCCATTACTCCTCCACACTCCGCACCCGCGGTGTTCCTCTTGAGCAGCTGACTTCATTTTACCAGCTCTTTACAGACAGGAGCCTCTCTTCACTCTACCTCTCTGTCTCATCTCGTTATGAACACACAACCTTTTCTAGTATCACTTTTGGTTGCGGCCATGGTCGCTAACACACTTCCAGGGGCGGAACCTGTTCAGGTAAAAGCGGTGAAGCCGCTGCGCACTTACCACGATTTCATCGCTGTCATTCCCAAGGATCTGGAGCCGGAACAGGCTCGGAATTGGTCCGAGGCTCAGAAGGAGGTGGCGAATGGTATCTTGAAAAAGAAACTCGTGGATACCAAGCGCCCAGCCGTCATGCGTTTCAAGGTGCACGGGGTGGACTTCTGGGGCCGCTTTGTCTTGTGGACGCATCTCCCAGCTGACGAGGGCTACAGCATTCGCGTCTTTGCTAGCCAATGGAAAGACCCCAACCCACTCCCCAAGCTGGCCAGTCTGCGGGAGGGCGATCTGATCGAGATGTCTGGCGAGTGCGATTTGGCCAAGTTTGAAAATCTTTGGAATACGAAATCACTCACCTTAGGCATCGCCAATGCCAGCTTCATCAAACTCCAGCGTAACGGTAAGCCTGCGCCGCCAACCGGTCGTATACCGGTGGGTCTCATTTCCGCTGTGTATGGCTCCGGCACCGCTTTTGCCGATGTCACAGATCGCGTCAAAGCTCTGCTGGAAGAGCCTAGTGCGTCCTTCAAAGCCAATCCAAACTGGCTCGGTGCAGACCCAACGCCCGGCTGGAACAAGGCCCTGATCATCGTGTATCAGATCAACGGCCAGCGCCGCACCTTCACCGCTGGTGAAAACGGTGAAGTGAGTGCTGCACTTCTTTCGGCACAGCCTTGAGTCGAGTGGTGATATCGGAGGTTTAGTGGACTCCGCAAAGTGGTCCGCACAGTCCTCTGTGTGGCTTCTAGGCTGAGTTGATCCTGACTGCACAGGGGACTGTGCAGACCACTTTTCAGCAACCTACGGCTGCGCCTCCCGACGCGCCCAGGCATCGACTTCGATCAGGGCTTCTAGGGTTGGGTGCTGGATGACTTGGTGCTTTTCCATCACTCGCGCCACGGTTTGCCAGATGGCAGGAAAAGAGGTGCGCTCGTGGAGGAAGGCTTCGACGGCGACTTCGTTGGCTGCATTTAAAACGGCAGGCAGCGTGCCGCCCACTTCACCGGCATGGCGGGCTAGGTCTAGGGCAGGGAAGTCCTGGGTGCGGGGGGCTTCAAAGGAGAGTGAGGCTAGCTTGGCAAAGTCGAGCGGACGCAGGTTATTCGGCACACGATCTGGCCAGGTGACGGCATACTGAATGGGGAAACACATGTCGCTGTGACTGAGCTGTGCGATGACGCTGTGATCTTCAAACTCGACCATGCTGTGAACGATGCTTTGTGGATGCACGACGACCTCGATGCGGCTCATCGGCACATCAAACAGCCAGCGTGCTTCGATCATTTCCAGGCCTTTGTTAAAGAGCGTGGCGGAGTCGATGGTGATCTTCCGGCCCATGGTCCAGGTCGGATGCTTCAGGGCCTGTGCTAGCGTGACCTGGGGCAGCTGATCAGCGGGAAGTTGACGAAAAGGCCCACCGCTGGCTGTCAGCAGAATGCGCCGCACGATGCTGCCTTGATGGCCCTCTAGGCATTGGAAGATGGCATTGTGCTCGCTATCGACAGGCAGCACGTTCACGCCTTTGCGTTTAGCAGCTGCCATGACGGTTTCGCCAGCCATGACCAGGATTTCTTTGCTGGCCACAGCGAGGTGTTTTCCTTCCTCAATGGCGGCCATGGCGGGTGCTAGACCTGCTACGCCAACGATGGCTACGAGCACCATATCGGCATCACTGGCGCGCACCAGATCCACCAGGCCCTGAGCACCGACGTGGATGGTCACGTCAGCAGGCAGCAAGGCGCGGGCTTTTGCGGCAGCGGCTTCGTTTGTTAAAGATACCTGCTTTACCCCTGTGGCATGAACCTGGGCGACGAGGGCGTCCACGCTGCTATGAGCCGCCAGACCGACGATCTCCATGCGATCTGGGATGTCCTGCGCGACTTTCAGCGCACTGGTGCCGATGCTGCCCGTGGAGCCAAGGAGAAGAACTTTGCGGCGAGAGGTCATAGGATCTGCATGTCTCAGCCTGCTATGGCCGCTAGATAAAAATAAAACACAGGCGCGGTGAACAACAGACTGTCCGTGAGATCCAAGATGCCGCCGATACCGGGGAACTTGTGCCCAGAGTCCTTGATGGCGGTGCAGCGTTTGAGCACAGACTCGGCTAGATCACCTGAGATGGCGGTGGCGCAGAGCACGGGTGCCAAAGCTAGGCCCGAGGCTAAGGTGAGGGGAGCCAGCTTTTCAGGAATCCACCAAAGCAGCAGTGCGGCAGCGGCAAAGGAAAACAAAAATGCACCCGCCAGCCCTTCCCATGACTTTGCCGGACTGATGTGGGGGATCATTTTATGCCGGCCAAAAATCACCCCCAGAACATAGGCACCCATGTCACTGAACTTCGTGACCATGACCAGAAAGACGACGAGAAACAGCCCCGTCGTGTGTTGGCCATCTCCCTGAAAGTACATGAGGCGGGCGATGAAGCCAAAAAAGATGACGGTGTAAACCACGCCAAACACCGTGGCAAAGATGCGCTGGAGCGTGATCACGCCCTCTAGCTGATGACGATAGCAGAGCAAAAAAGCTCCATGTACACTGGCGGTGAGCGCAGCTAGATCCAGCCACATCGGTGGGGCCACTTTATGCCGCACCACCCACCACATCACCGTCCCCCAGTAGGCCAGACAGATGCAGAGGCCGAGGTAATTAAAAGATCGGGCATGAACGTCACTTCGCAGCAGGCGATAATATTCCACTGCACCAGCGACACCAAAAAAGCCCGTCAATGCGATCAGCAGCCAGTCAGACTTCCACTGAATCGCGGCGGAAATGATCCCCCAGAGAAGAAGCGTGCTGAATAAGCGCGAAAAAAACACGCGGCCCTTACTCGGGGCTGGGGCTGTTGGGGAACTCATGCGTTGGTTGTGTGAAAAGGCGATCTATTTAGAGCAGGCGGCGGAGAAACTGCAAACAATGAGTCAAGGAGACTCGCCGCTGGCAGAAAATCACTCCAATAAAAGAGCGGAGTCTGCGCAATGCAATCTTGCATCCCTGCCGTTGACATCTTGCTGAAGACTAGAATAATGCGGGCTACGCATGATCCCCACATCGCGATCCCCTTTCCTCCGTCTAGCCGCTATGGTCTTGATGGCCTCAGTCTTGGTTTCCTGCTCCTCAACTAAAATCGGAGAAGGCGCCAAAATCACCAAGGTGAAGTATAAACAGTGGCCTTGTCACGAAGGTGCAGGAACAGGAGGTCACCGATATTGGGCGCTCCAATTCCACGCGTTTTCAGGTGATCGGGGCTGATTACACAACCGATGGGCGTGTCAGTGCCTGGAAAATGTCTGTCATGCGTGGCAAGCAAGAGCTCGTCAGCAGCGCCTCCAATCTGTGGAACTGAGTCTATTACCCAATTTTGACGCCGTGACTCCTCCTCCTTTGACCGCCCGATGCGCACCACGACATTGCGCCCAGATGCAGCCTGTGGCAGGCAGTAAACGTATTTGAATTTGAATCGACCTGACGCCGTGCTTCCTCCCACCTCCATCCTCGTCGGTCACATTGGTAAACTCTTTTGGTTGCGCGTGGAAGGGCGTGGCACCTTTCAGGACTCTGTTCAGGTGAAGCGGGCGTTTCAGCGCATCATTGCTGAAGGCACCCGCGACCTCGTCGTTGATCTAGAGTGCTGTCCCATGATGGACTCTACCTTCCTCGGCACGTTGACAGGCACAGCCCTGAATCTCATGGAGCATGGCGGTGGCTCACTCAGTGTGTTGAATGCTAATCAGCGGAATCAGCAGTTGCTCACCGAGCTAGGTTTAAATCATCTCTTGGATCTGGATGTCGCAGGCACAGCCTGGCCCAATGAGCGCCGCGAGGCCTGCGCGCAGCTTTCGACATGCGGTGAGGCCAAGTCCAAATGCAAGGAGGAGAATGCCAAGCATGTCTTAGATGCTCACCAGACGCTCGCAGAATTAAATGATGAAAATCACGGGCGATTCCGTGATGTGATCCAGTTTTTAGAACAAGAAGTCTCAGGCGCGCACGCTGCTGCTACCTGAACCAGTCATGGGGATGCTGACGGAGCCTGTAGCCCGTCACCGTGAATCCAGCGTCTCCTGACCCCTGCCCAATGAATACTTTTCTGATTGTCCTCATTGTCCTGCTGCTCGTGGCGGTCATCGTCCTGCTGCTGCGGGCTAATCGGGTGAAAAATGATGCTCTCACTCGTCTGCTGCATGAGGAGCAGGCCATCGTGGAAGAAGAGCGGCGTATGTTTAGTTTTCTCCATGATCTGGGGGAAGCCATCGCTCGGGAAGATAGCCACATGTCCATGTACCGCCTCATTGTCGAGGGGGCCATGAAGGTGATGGAGAGCGCTGGTGGCGTCCTTTATCTCGTGGATAGTCAGGGCACATCGTTGGTGCCGCGCTATCACTCCGACCACTGCGTCCCCCTGGCGGACATCCCAGAGCGGATCGCTACCATGGCCAAATCGAACGACACTGCGCTGATGAGCTTTTTACGCCTGCATAGCGTCGCCGCTACAGACGGGCTGCTCGGCAGTATCTACCAGCATCAGCGGGTAGAGATCATCGAGGATCTCAGTAAAGACGCACGCATCTCCGGCTCAGGTGCGCAGCTTCAGGCCAATACCACCGCGATTCTCGGTCCACTGAGTTTCGGGCCCAAAAAGCTGGGTGTTCTGGCCATCACCGCAGCGAAAGGCCAGCGCAGCTTCAGCCCGAATGACTTCGAGGTCTTTCGCTCCCTCGTCGAGCAATGCGCCTTTGCCCTTGCCAATGCCATGGCGCATCAGGCGGCTTCTGAAAAGAAGCAGATCGAAGCCGAACTCAAAAGCGCCAGTGACATCCAGACCATTCTTTTGCCCAGCAAGGCCCCCAGCATTCCGGGCTACACCATTGCTGGAAAAAACATTCCTGCCCGCGTGCTAAGTGGTGATTATTTTGACTACATTTCTATCGCCGATGGCAGCATCGGGGCCGTCATTGCCGACGTCTCAGGAAAAGGCACTGCTGCTGCCATCATCACTGCCATGTGCCGCAGCGTGCTCCGTTTCAGCGCCCAGGCTGGGGCCTCACCTGCCACGACCCTGGCTGCCGTGAATCGCCAGCTCTACCCCGACATCCGGGAGGACATGTTTGTCACCATGGTTTACGTCGTCATCCAGCCAGATGGCAGCCTCACACTCGCTCGCGCAGGCCACACCCTGCCGCTAGTCTGGAGAAAAAAGACCGGTAAAGTGGAAACCCTGCACAGTGGCGGATTGGCCGTCGGCATTGATAAAGGTACCGTCTTTGAGCGCGTCACCAAGGATCTCTCCTTTCAGCTGGATGCCGGTGACTGTCTGCTTCTTTACACGGATGGTGTCAATGAAGCCCTGGAT
>JAPLUM010000541.1 GCA_026397605.1 Verrucomicrobiota bacterium
ATCCTTTTGGAGATCGCCGTCACTCATTTTAAGGGCATCCGCGCCTACACTTGGCGTGAGACCTTGACCAATGTTTACATGGCCTCCCTCAATGGCAGCATGGATCTGGTCCTGCGTGCTGTCTTGGTGGCTCCGGCTCTGATGTTCTGTTTTCAGCATCGTGTGGTGAGCTGGGAAAGCGGCTGGATGTATTGGTTGGCGCTCTTTCTCGTCGAGGACATCGCCTATTACACGCTGCATTATGTGGATCACCATTGCCGGCTGTTTTGGGCAGTGCATGTCACCCATCATTCGTCGGAAGAGTTTAATCTTAGCACCGGCTTTCGTTCCTCCGTTTTCCAGCCCTTGTATCGCACGATTTACTTTGCGCCCATCGCTCTGCTGGGGTTTGAGCCGCTGGACATCCTCTTCATGTATGCGGCCACTCAGATTTATGGCAGCATGATTCACACCGAGAGAATCGGTAAGCTAGGCTGGCTGGAGTATGTGTTGGTCACTCCCTCCCATCACCGCGTGCATCATGGCTCAAACCCACGCTACCTGGATAAAAACATGGGCATGTGCCTCATTTTTTGGGATAAGCTCTTTGGCACCTTTGAGCCTGAAGCCGCTGAAGACCCACCGCGCTACGGCCTCACCCGCCCGATCCCAGATCGCGGCCCCGTGAACATCGTCTTCCATGAGTGGAAAGACATCATCCGCGACCTCCGCAGCAGCCCACTGCCTTGTCGGCAAAAGCTCGGTTATTTGTTTCGCGGTCCTGGCTGGAAGCCGCCGGCGGAACTGAATGAAAAAGTATTCCTTCCGTAAATGCTTCACCCTCTGTGTTCATCGAGCCTCTTGCAAAACTTCGGATCTAGAGCCCAACCCAGAGATTATGAGGAAAGCAGGAATGCAGGAGGCCTGATTTTCCTACCTTCATGCCTTCCTTATCCATTCAGAACGGCTTATTGCTGGGGGTTTTACGAGGTGCTCTACAGATTGACGAAAAAATCCAAGTTTGAAAAAGCACCTTTTAGGCAAGCCTGATGGAAGCGCATCCTAGAGACTCCGCGCCATGAGGTTTTCCGAAAGCAAGTGACGAAACTGAACGGTTCTGAGCGCCAACGGCCCAGGAACGCAGACCCCACCGCAGCTCGTGACCATAATAAAAGGGAACTGAAGCCAAAACTTAGGCAACCGTTGACTTTACAGGCTCAAATCGCCATTCTGTGAATCAATGGAACCCAAAAAATATCGGCGCGGCTGATATTGCATCACACTAATTATACTGTTCTCAAAGAAATATGTCGTCGATTCGCATACACATTAACGGCGAGCACAAGAATACGGTATCGCTCGAAGGACACACTGGAGTGCTAAGCTGTATCCTGAATCACATGAATCGTCGGCCCGAGCTTGATGGATTGGCCAAGAATCGAGCTCACCATAGGAGATAGGATTGAGCTTGAGCTTCTGGAAGGCTCTGATCCGTATCCACCCGCGTTGCGACGACCTCACGGAGGAAATGCGGCGGAGTATTCCAAGAAGGATTATATTCGTGCGATGGCAAAGCAGTTTGGATGGCAGATTATCGAGCATGAGGCTCCGTCGAACAGAATTCAATGCGAACAAGACGTCACTCCTAACGCTTGACCCGCTTTCATTTTCAGCCGCTATGACCACTACAACCTCAACCCGCAGTCGAAGCCCCGCTCCCGGTCAGGCGTAGGAGGACTTTGACGCTCTCTTCTCCCCTCAAATATGCCAACACCCGATGCGTCAGAGTTGATTCGATTGCTTTGCGGAGAAGCGATCTTCGGTCGTGACATCGACAGCAAGATCCTTCAGGCCTCGAATGAAGTGAGTGCACGGTTGATGTTTGAGGTGTTTATGCGCTGCGACATAGACCGCGAGGGTTGGGCGCAGGAATTTGCCGATGCACTGATGGAGATGACGACAGGCGGTCTGTCAGGCTTGATCGGATTTGATGATGGTCGGGGACAGGGGCTGGAATCAGATGGAGAGGATCTTCCGGAGGACGATTCGGCTACGGCATCCGATTTCTACCTCCGACTGGAGTTCACCGATGAGGATGCAAGCTACTATCAGTTTCATTTGTTTCCTCCTCTTGATGAGCCATTCGTCCAAGGTGCCGCTCGGAAGCGTGAGGGAGCAAGTCAGCATCTCATGGTGACCTTGTCCCACTCGAACGATCTCCAGGTTTTTATACAGAACCTGCGCTCGAATCCGCACCTGAAGGCGGTTCATGATTCCACCGCAGAGGTCTTCAATGCCGCTCCTTCCCATGGGGTCTGAACAAAGAATGGGAGAACAAGCCAAGTCCTGACGATCCCTACTATCCGCCCTCTTTCAATGATTTATCCTGACCAAAACCTCAACCCCGTGATCGACGCTCGCTCCCGCTGGTAGTCGTGCACGTGCTCATCTTTAACCCAAAAAATGATACCTGAACCCTTTGGTGGTCTATTCATTCTGGTAGGTATTGCAGGCTGCTTTCTCCTTGGGCTCGCCATCGCCATTGCAGGTAGGCGTTCTAAGATTTTCAGAATCACTGGGGTTGGAATTATCGTTGCGCCATGGGCACTGCTGATGCTCGCTTCGGTGCTCATCCCTGGAGTAGACGAGTGGAATCCAACCATCGAGTCAGACTCTGAAGCTGTGGGAGCTTGGGAGGGCGACGGATACAAGATTGAACTGAAGCGTGACGCGACCTTCGTTATGCAGCACGGGAGAAAGTCGAGCAGCGGTTTTTGGCGGCGCATGGATTGGAACGTCTATTTGGCCTCCGAGCACGAGCCGGAGCGCTACATGAGATTCGTGGAGGATTCGGACGAATTACTTTTGCTTCCCGATCCGCCACGCGACGATTCATTCCAACCCGGCCCAATTATGAGGAAGAGAGATTAAGCCGGCTCATCCAGTGGCAGGTAACGCTCCTGTTTGAATTCGGACTTCCATTCCCGCCGTGGATGGCTTAGACGTCAGGCAATTCGCCGCGCACCATGAGAACTCAGCTATTGACCATCGCGATTGCAGTTGTCCTCGTGAGCATAGCGCGAGCCGATACAATCGTCATTCGAGACGCGGAAACCGGTAAGATCGTGGCTGAGTTGGACATCGATGCCAAGCATCCCAAGTTCGTCCACGCGGACAAAGCACTCACGATTGAAAGAAAAGCTCCTTTGATGGAGCTTCGAGCGCGGAAGTTGCTCCTTTCCAAAGTCACCTTCAAAGAAGCGTCACTGGATGAGATCGGCAATCACTTGAGGCGGCCTACACCATACGTTTGCGACCCAGAAGAGCCGCCGCCCGCCGTCATCAATTTTGTCGTCATCGATCTAGCGAAGCGGAATCTTCGGATCGACATCCACATGGAGCGGGTGAGTCTATATGACCTCTTGTCGTCGCTCGCCAAGAAATACGAACTCACGATCACCTACGACGATCACGCGATAACCGTGACCGATCTAAAAACACAATAAACGGGCAACAAACCGGCACATCCAATAGCGGGTAATGCTCCAGTTTGAATTCGGGCTTCCAACCCCGCCGTGGATGAGCTAGACGTTAGGAAATAAAATGAACACATTCACTTTGACCATAATCACTTTGATCACAGTCTCGCTCTCAAGCTGTAGCTCAACCAGTTCGACGATGGTGTCTTCTGGAGATACCTCAACCCGATCTGTCGCTGTGTTGCCACTTGATGGAGAATTTGGAGAGCAAGCGTCCGATCTCATTGTTGAGCAACTTGGATCGCAGGGCGTTTCAGTCGTTGATCGCTCAAGTCTCGACGCAGTTCTTAGGGAGCAAGACTTCAGAAGAGATTCACGTTTTGATCAAAGCTCCCTTGCACAGTATGGCAAGCTTCTTGGTGTGAAGAAAATCATGGCTGGAACTACAACAGCTGCATCGGGGCCTCTCTACAGCTATCGTCACGTCAACATTACGCTTAAAGTGATTGATGTCTCGACAGGTCGAGTGACTTGGATAGGGCGCTATGGCAACAGTCTTTGGTCCAGTGCTATTTCCACACAAGGCGATTTGCAGAGAGGGGCAAAACACATTGTCAAAGAATTCACCAGGATTCACGGCACTGATTTCTAACAAGACAGTGGTGGCAACGCCTCACGTTAACTTCGCTCTGAAAGTTTTTTTCGCCTGCCACACTTCAAACATTAGGCAAAGAAACCATGAGCGTCGCTGCACAGATTAAAGTTCGTCGAGAAAGTCTCGGCCTTGATCCCAAGGCTGTAGCAGAGACGTTAGCTATGAATGAGGTGGACCCCGAAATTCGGGCCAGTAGTGAAGTTATGCGATTATAGTGGTTACAGTCTTGGGGAGCACCCAAAAAGACCAAAACCTAATGAAAGCCAAACGTAAAAGACACGATGCCCAGTTCAAAGCCCGAGTGG
>JAPLUM010000009.1 GCA_026397605.1 Verrucomicrobiota bacterium
TCAAAGATCACAAACTGCGCCGCGAGCACCTCCAGTTTTACTTCACCTCCCGCGTCGGTGGTAAAGCTATGGGTGGAGGACGGCACTACTATGAAGAGCTGCTACAGGCGGCCAAGCGGGAGCAGAGTGAGCTGGAAGAAGCACTGCGCCAGCAGCTAGGTAGCCTCGGTGGACGGGTCATGCCGATGAATAATCTGGAGCACTTTGAAGCCTTCTACCGTTACTTCAATCCGAGTGCCTTTGAGAATGATGCCCTGAAGCTAGAAGACATCTATGACCCGAGCAAGACGGTCGCTGAGATGTGCTTCAACAGTGAGGCTGCGCCAGTCCGTGGCGGCAGTTCCGCCTTCAAGATGGATG
Organism: Verrucomicrobiota bacterium; assembly: GCA_026397605.1. Lineage (GTDB taxonomy): Bacteria > Verrucomicrobiota > Verrucomicrobiia > Verrucomicrobiales > Verrucomicrobiaceae > Prosthecobacter. The sequence goes on from JAPLUM010000009.1 coordinate 361, forward strand.
GCTTTTATCAGGGCGTGTGTGTGGTGAAGTCGCTGCCCAAGTTTACTTACATCGGGATGATGCGCACGCTCACCCAACTGGATTTCCTGGACTACCAGATCGTTTGTAACATCGAGTCCAGTGATGTGGAAAAAGATCGTCTAGCTACAGAATCAAAAGTGGCGCGGCTAGAGCGTGGCAAGCTCACTCCATCTCTAGAAGCCACGTTGCAAAAGCTGCGTACGCGCATCCGCCGTCTGAGCACGAATGAGGTTGTGCCTTATCGTATGCATCTGGTCGTCCGTGTCTGGGATCGGGATGCCGATGCCTGTGCCAGCAAGCTCTCAGCCATCCGCAACAGCATTCTAAAGCTGGGCGGTGCACAGTCTTATGAGCCCACACTGCCGACCAGTGTGCGCAATTATTGGCAGCTCTGCATGCCCGGCTGGAGTTGGGCAAACTACAACGACTTTAAACTCTACGTCGAAGATGTGAACCTAGCCGATCTACTGCCCATCTCAAGTACACCCACGGGTGATCTTGATGAGGCGGAAGCGATCTATGATGGCCCACGAGGTGCCCTCGTCGGCTGCACCACGTTTGTCGGCAGGGAAGGAGCCATGCGTCCAGAGCACGGCATCATGTTTGGTGCCTCTGGTGCAGGGAAGTCGGTTTTCACCATCGACTTTTTGACCCAGACCGCGCCTTATTACGACTACACCGCCATCGTCGAAGAAGGTCTTAGCTACAATCTCTTCACTCGGCTTTATGGCTGCAAGCCGATCATCGTGCGGCCCAATGGGACCCTCACCTTCAACTACTTTGACACGCGTGGGCTACCGCTGAATCCTGATCAACTCGGTGATGCTACCGCTGTGGCTCACTTGATGGCTGGACCGCCCCCCGATGTGGATAAGGACCGCATTCGCCAGGCTTTGCTCGCCAAGCAGATCGAGCGCCTTTACATCGACCAATTTGAAACCTGGGCCAGTCATAATCAAGCGGGCCGCATTGAAGCTGCAAAGCGCGTCTGCATCGCCGATGCGAGGCGCTTGAAGAGAATGCCGCAGGGCACCGTGCTCTCAGATAATCTGGAAAGCCGCCAGCGCAAAGCCCACGAGGACATCGGCCTGCTGCGCATGTTGCTAGAGCCATGGAGCCGCACAGGCCGCTATGGGGCCATCCTGGATGGCGTGAACAACGTGGATCTCAGTGGCAAAGTCGTACACTTCGAGCTGAGCTACATTCCAGAAAGTGCCAAAGAGCTGCGCACCGTGGCAGCCTTTCTCATCACCAATGATCTGCGTAAAGAGATCATGAACCGCCCGCGCTCCACGCGGAAGCGCGTCATCTTGGAGGAGCTTTCAGCCTTCCTGGCCATGCCAGATGGGGACCGTATCACGCGTGAGTATTATGAGCGTATGCGTAAATACTCCTGCTGGGTCTTCTCCATCATCCAGCAGTTTGGCCGTATCAAAGATCATCCTGTGCGCTCATCCGTGGTGGGGAACTCACGCATCATGTTCATGCTCAAGCAGCCTGATCAGCGGGATGTCGAAAGCATGAGTGAGGGCTTCCGCATCCCGAGTGTGACGAAGCGTCAAGTGTCCAGTTTCCCTGATCCTTCCGAGATGAAGACCGATCCCTACGGCTCTTTTGTCTTTTACCATGAGGCCACTGGCCGACCCCGCATTGCCATCGGTCGCCATCAGGCCTCAAAGGAAATGATTCTTGCCTCAGCCACCTCCGGCGAGGCCTTTGAACGGCAGAATGAGCAGCTCAAAGAATTCGATGGAGATGCCTACAAGATGATCCTCAGCCAAGCCAAGTCGAAGAAATGAAAACACCCCGTCTCATCCTCCTCAGTAGTCTCTGCGTGCTCACCTTTAATGCCTGCACGACGCAGACCGCAGAGGACGGCTTAAACACAGGTACCCGCACTGGTGGCGGCCTGATGAAAAAGGGCCTGCTCGGTGCTGGCATCGGCGGTTTGCTCGGTGCCTTAGTCGGGGACCGGCTGATCAACAAAAACAGAAACAATAACTCAGGCAGCAGCTCTGGGGGCAGTTCGAGCGGCAGCGGCAACAGCAATAACAACAATAACAGTTCTCTGCAAAACCACACGGGACTCATCACGGGTGCCGTCGCAGGCGGTGCTGTTGGCTTATTCGCTGACAACATGGCGCAGAAGGAAGTACAGCAGAAGT
>JAPLUM010000789.1 GCA_026397605.1 Verrucomicrobiota bacterium
GCCAAGATGCAGGAACTCGCCACCTCACTTCCAAAGGTGAACCTGAAGCGCTCCAGCCACTGGGACAACTGGCTGCTCACCATCAAGGGCCAGGAAACCTGCCGCTCCAACTTCGCCTACGGCGGTCGCCTCACCGAGACGATGCACTTCGGCAACATCGCCCTGCATGTGAATCGGAACCTCACCATTGATCCGAAGACCCGCAGCATCATCGGCGACGAAGAAGCCAGCGCCCTGATAAACGGCCCCGCAGCGCGTGACGGATGGAAGGTGTGAGGCTTACTCACGCTTGTTTCACTCACTCTCGGCGCGTCGATGCTCTTCAGCTACTCTACTGAACCCTAGGAATCCGCAGCGAGGCACTCGCCCGCAGCGCTTGCAGGAACTCCGGGAAGCGATGGGTTTGAGCAACGTCCCCCCTGACTCGTGAGCGTGGCATCAGCCGGGATTCCATCGGCTGGAACAATGGAGGCAAACGACGTGTCCCGATTTTCTACCTGCTTAACGCCCTTGTTTATTGCTCAGAATTGTCAGCCAGTGGCAGCTTTGACTCCGGTTCCTTATGTATTGGCTTTGGTTCCCACACTCATGTTAAGGGTCTTATTTTCCAACGTGTAGGAAGGACCAATGCAGAATTCGTCATTGTCGAGCGACGGGTCAACCATTGAAGTTGCGAGGATGATTTGGTGACGAATCTTTGCATTCTTCGAGAACTCCACTACGAGCCGCTGTAGGTTCTTGCTTCGAGCCTCCTCCATACCCTTGTCCTCAATGTTGTCGTTCACCACCAACTTCGGATATCGGAAGAAACCGAGCTCCAGCGAAGCAAACAAGATGGAGAAATGGACCGCTGCCTTCAGATAGGAAATGGAACTTGCCGAGAATGACGCACGTTTGTCCACGAGGCATAGGTTGCGCTCAAAGTCCACTGTCACTGATTGAGCGATGCTGAAAAGCTCCTCGCGTTGAAGGTCTCGCTTTAAGAATTCCTTTACGAGCTTTTCAACGCATCCTTCGGCTTCGATGCGTCGATTTGACTGGCGTCCTTGGGCATCACGAATGCTACGAGTGAGAGTTTCCACCCGAAGTTGCAGGGTGTTGATTCGTGTGAGCGTGTCTTGGAGCTGTTGTGCCAGTTTCTTCTGTGAATCCAAGAGGCGAACGGCACCCTCCAAACTTCCCTTCATTTCTAACATCTCGTCCAGATGCGCGTCCCTACGTGAGCGCAAACGAGTCACAATATCGGAGAATTTTCCTTCCAATTGGCCCAATTTGATCAGTTCAGATTCAGAACTTCGCCTCGCTTGAACCGCGCCGTGCTGCTTCTTCTCAAGCAAACTATCGGATTCATGAATCTGCGCTGCTAGCTCGTTTCGAAGTCGGGCGATGTGCTTCTGAAATCCGCCTGGATTCGGTTGCTTGCACAGGAAGCAGTGGCCTTCTGTATGGGCATCATCAATAGGCTGTAAACATTCAGGGCAGAACTGAAGAGTCAGCCTTCCAAGTGCTTTCTCCGCTGCAATAGATTCGTCCAGAGCTGTGAGACGTTTGCGGAGGTTCTCAATAAATGCTTTGGAATCTTCGACCTCGAGTTCAAAAGAATCGCTCTCCCGTGCGCACCCTGCGTATCGCCCCTTAGCCGCACGAATCTCAGACTCAAGCTGACGTAATTCGTCACTTTCATCAGGGGCGTCAGGCACCTCATAATTTCCTTGAGCGGCAGCGATACTCTCCCGAATCAACGCCAGCTGCTTCACTGCTTGCTTCATCCTGGCTTCAATATCGATCATGTCCACCAGCTGACCAGCATCCAGCAGCGCGCGTTGTAGACTCGAGTGTGCTCCTTTGGCACGGTCTAATTCACGAGCGGCCTCTCTCAAGGCAAGTTCATCGGCGTAAAGCTGGTCGTCATACAATCCGTAAAACAGGTCGCCGACGGTCTTTCGCGTTGTGGCGGAATCCCATTGTTCGTCCCGTAGAATGGAACTCACCCCTGAAAGCTGATCCACGCAGATGAGGCGTAGTAACTGATGCATCGTAATGTTCGATGTCGCCTCGTTTCGCAATTCGGGCAGCTTGAGAGCCTTGAATAGAACCTGACTAAAACTCGCTTTGCTATCACTTCGTGCGAAAGAGTGCCGTTCCCATCCCTCAAACGGCGACTTGCTGGCATCATCTAGGCTGCCCCAGAAGATTTCCATCGGTTGTTTCGACTGCTCCTCAACGCCGCGTCGCAGCGTCACAACATCTTCGTTGATCTCGACTTCGGCCAACACCGTCTGACAGCTTTCTGCCTCTGGTTTCCACCCAGTGAAATCTCCGCCGAGAGCATAGAAGATGAAATCCAGAATCGTCGATTTGCCGGAGCTATTCGTGCCGCGGATAATGTTTACGCCATCGTGAAAACGCTGGTCATATGCCGGAAGCCCGCGGTGCAGGACGACCAACCGTCTAAGTAGCAGGAGTGGTTCTCTGAAGGTCATAGCGGTGGTCAAATAGGTCAGTTCGCTGACGGACTCCTTGCGAGCCGTAAAGCTCAAGTGTGAAGAACGTGGTTGTGAGAAAGTTCACGAGCGCGTCGGATGCGGCATTTCTCTCCACAATCATACTTCGCAGTTCATCGGGCAACGGTATTCCGGTGCGGACAACCTTCCCATCACGAAGCTGCGACGCGTCAATCAAGTTCTTGGCAGCAAGATGCCTTACTGCTGCTTGCTGCATTGGCTCAAGCCTCGCGAATGCACGCTTGGTGTCTGGCATCACATCGTATACATTACGACTCGCGTTCAGTTGGCGCTTCAGTGCAGTATTGCCGCTTGGTAGCGTAATTAGGGCAAGAGCCTCCGGGAATAGCAGGTAGAAATCCCAAATGCGAAGCCGCTGAAGCTCTACTTCACGCTGGCCTATGTGCTCAAGCAACCTGAGCATGCGAAACACGCAATGCCGAGCATCAGAGAATGGATGGTAAAGCAACATCGAGTCAGGCCCATCTGATGTGACAGTTGCCTGTCAGGTAATAAATCATCCCTTGAACCTCGCTGTCCGAATATTCGAACGGATTGCTGCGCAGCTCTGCAAGCGTAGGGTCTATAATCTCAGTCTGAATCAATCGTTCTACGGCTAGCCTTTCCTGCCCGCTTCGAATTGCTGGCAGAATTCGCGTCGAAAACACACTCCAAATCTTGGATAGAAGGTGAGCGTGAATTTTTTGAGCGCTTGGGAAATGGGTGTGACGTGCGAGCTCTTTCGAGAACTGTTCCTTCGCCTCCATTGCGAATTCGATGAGGTCGCCGCGGTTACCCTCAATCAGCTTTGTCTCCAATGGTATGAGCGGGTCTTCCTTAGCTACTCCAAATCGTTGGAGTTCCCTCAACTTCTCATGAGTGTGGACGTTGTTTTCAACTTCCAACTGATATTGCTCAAGAAGGCACACCAAATGAGAGGATGGAGGGGGCGTGCCAAACTGGTTGATGGTCTTATTTCCCGCGACAACATCTCCACCAGCATGGTTATTGCTCTGCTCAACTATCGGAACCATTTGGGTGCTCGGCTTCATTTTATCAGGAAGACAGAATTACTGACGTCGAATTTTATCGCCCCCGACAATGTCGCCGCCAGCCTTGTTTCCAGTCTGAATAGTGCTTGCTGAACGACACCACGCCTTCTTACAAATACGGACAGTAATAAATGTGGAAACTGTCGCTCCCGCGAAGAATCCACCGATGAGTTCAAGCCAGTCTTTTGCGTTCATTGTGTGGTAGCTATTTGGTTTGTGGAAGATGCCGGATTGGAGACGGCAGGCAAATTACGAAAGCCTAACCTGACGCAATTCTGAGCCGCTGTCACAATTTTTTACCTTTGTAGGCGATTCACCTTGCGGGTGAGTGACCAATCTGCTGCTTTCCGCCTGACGCAGATTGTGGTAAAAGCAGCCCATGTTCACCAACTCTCTCACCCCATCGAATGGCATCATCATCCTGATTTGCTACGGCTTGGTCATGATCGGCCTCACGCTTTGGGTCAGCCGGGGGCGGGAGAAAACGAAGAAGGAGTTCCTGCTGGCGAACCGCGGTGTCGGACTCATTGCCGGGGCCATGTCCATCGCGGCCTCGTGGATTTGGGCTCCAGCGATGTTTGTGGCCGCCCAGAAAACCTACCAGCAGGGCGTGGCGGGGCTGGTCTGGTATATCGTGCCGAACATCGGCACTCTTATCATCTTCGGCCCCTTCGCCGCCAAGCTGCGCACCCTGCTCCCGGACGGCTACACTCTGCCGCAATACATGCGCGTGAGGCATGGGGCCAAGGTTCACTTCCTTTACCTCTTCCAGTTCTTCTCCCTGCAAATCTGCGCCCTCGCCGTGCAGATCCTCGCCATCTCCAGCCTGCTGCACAGCACCGCAGGCATTCCATTCCCCGTCGTGGGAGCCATCGTCGTCGGCATCGTGCTCACTTATGCCGTCATCGGCGGACTGCGGGCCTCAGTCGCCACGGATTACCTGCAAATGGTCGCCATGATCGTCATCTGCGCCATCACCGTGCCCTGGGCCGTGTCACGGGCTGGCGGATTCCAGAGTGTCATCGGCGGACTCGGCGGCTCCACAGGTGCCTTCACCAATCCGCTCGACCCCTGGGTCTTCTACTCCTTCGGCATCTCCATCACCATCGGCCTGCTTTCCGGCCCCCTGGGTGATCAGATGCAGTGGCAGCGGGCCTACGCCCTCAGCAAAAATGGGCGCGTGCGCCTCACCTTCTTCCTCGGTGCCTTGCTTTTCGGCTCCGTGCCTCTCTGCCTCAGCCAGCTCGGTTTCCTGGCGGCCAATCCAGCCGTGTCCGCAGGCTGGGGCATCACCGATCCGCAAATGGTCGGACCCACCGCCATCGCCAATCTGCTCCCTCACACCATGATCGTCGTTTATGTGGTCATGGTGCTCGCGGGCCTGTGCTCCACCATGGATTCATCCCTCTGCGCAGTCGCTTCCCTGGTGGCAACTGACATCTACGGTTCTAAGGGCGATGAAGAAGACGCCCAGCACCGCACCGTCAAAGTCTCTCGCTACGCCATGGTCGCCGCCGCCGTCCTCGGCTACCTCGTTGCCCAGATTCCAAACTTGCAAATCCTGCACCTGTTCCTGTTTTACGGCACCCTTCGGGCTTCGACCATGATCCCGACGATCTTGACGTTGATGTGGCCGAAGTTGGATTCTCGGCGTGTGTTTCCAACGATCTTAACTTCGCTTCTCCTCGGTGCCCCGCTAATGGCTGCGGGCCACTTCACGAGCAACATCCATCTCAGTGTTATGGGGAGTTTGCTCGTCGTTGTTGTTGGCGCTTTAGGGTGTATCCCATTTTCGAAGCGGCAATTTCTAAAAAATTAATTACCCTTTGTCGACGCTCAGTCGTGTCGCGATTGTCGATAGTATCTTGAAGCCTTTCAACAAAATGACTTAGCGTTTCAGGACTCATATTAACGAGTTGATCGGCAATATCATCGAGTTGGCAGTCTAAGTGACGAAGATTAAACTGCGCTACGAACGCTGCTTCGTCTTCAATCGTCAGGTCGATACGAAGGAGGTGTGAATTTGTGGGGGACAGTAGATCATCGACATGTTTAGAAATAAAATTTCCCATCTTGCTTGGGAACTCAACCTCCAATTGCAAGCCACTGCTTGATGCCACTCCTTGAAGGTAAAAACCCACGTAGGCAATCTGTGGCGTTTGGTAAAGCTGGATCGAAGGCAGGCAGTCATGGCAGTAAACCTTAAGATTGGGTTCTCGAAGAGGTGCGCCAGGATTGTTTCTGAGACACCTTTTTCTAGATTCTGTCCTCAATTGGCGGAGTGCCTTTAGACTCGACGTGATTTTACTTCTCACTCCAAGCGCCCCCAAATATTGCATGTCACGCCTGCGCCTTGATGCCGAAGGGGAGTTTGGGTGCAATAGAACAATCGTTAACTGCCGTTTCGGGTCATCTAAGATTTCCAAAAACGCCTCTTTTAAATTGAGTAGTTTTTCTTCATCGATCCAAGTTTCAATCACTACTGTGTTTATGCTCGTCCGGAAAAGTTCAACCAATGAATCTGTTGCCAACCCTTCCGGAATCCTACGAACCCCAGACAAGACCTTGAGCTCAATATTGCGGGCAATTCTCGATGCCAAGTCGCTTTGTTCCTCTTCGGAATGTGCTCGCATCACGAGCTTGTAATAGAGAACCGAAGATACAGATGCAATCAACGCTGCGATCAGGTTAATTGAAACTTCACGCCCAGAACCCACCACATATTGCCAAAAACCAACCTTCTGTTTAGTTTGTGGATCAATGGGATTGAAATACCAAAGCCCGAGTAAAACTGACGCGAGAATAAGGATGGTCGCCAACAGTAGAAGTCCGTGGGCGATTAGCAGGCTTCTTCTGAGATTCCTCCGAGCTATCGCGTCTTGATTTTCTCGTGTATTGAACATGCAGAGTCTAGGGCTAGTGTTTGATCATAACTTCAGTGTGACTTTTATTATGGGGCATGCGCCGATCCGTGAGTGATGTGTGACATGGTTTTTTTCATTAGAGATGATGGGTCATGGCCCTTTTTACTTCGCGATACGCCACCTCTAATAGTCCCGGTAATTCTTCTGCATTAGGATTTGTGAATCGACTACAGGCAACAATCAGTGCGGCATTGTGAATAATTGTTTCGTGAATTTCAGGCATTGTAAGTCCAGCGAGGATAGCCGCGAAAAGTTCCACGGTCTTTTCGGCGGATTCTTTCTCCCCCACAAGAGTCCACAGTTTAGTCTTAGTGCTCTCGCAGAACTGCCAATCAAACTAGAATTCCCGTCCTTTGAGCCAGACCGTTGATCTGAATCTGAGGATTGGTGTAGTTGGCGAAAGGGAAAACGACCTTGTAGATGTCGGGTATAGGGTCTTCGCGCTCCTTGAGGCGTTTCCGCGCTTTCCGAAGCACTGAATTGTAATCAAATCCAAGCTCTGCAAGTGCAATGTATTTGGACTCAGCGCCCCATTTCATGAATGGATGAACGGGCTCGTTTTTCGAGACTTGTGCTTCTAAAAACACTCGCAGGGCCTCCATAAAGTCATAGCTGCCCCACAACGACGTCACGCCAGGCGTTCCCACTTTAACAACACGGGTGAAATGTGAGGCGATAATGGCCGCCATGGATGAGACGTTAATGGTGCCATCGCCGCCGGTGCCAAAAATGTTAACGTGATGTCCGTAATCTGGCTGCGCGATCTTTGTCTTCTCCACCCACCGCACGATTTCGGCGATCTGATCAATGCTCAGCTGGTCTGGTCGCAGTGCCACCAATGCCTGGAAATAGTCCTCCTCGTATTGGTCTTCTTTGCCCTCCTCCGGCTTCCGACGAGTCTTGAGGAACTCGGCGATCACATCCGAAGTGTTTGCATCAGGGATCAATTCAGTCATTTTGGGGGGAAGTTGTGCGTCGTGACAGCCGCAGTCAAGCCGCAGACAGCTCTAAAGCAATCTTCAGAATGATTTCAGCCAAGATACAAAAGCCTAAACTCTAGGGGATACGCCTGTCGGCTAGTGTAAGGCATCCCGCAACGTGAAGCACTTCTGAGCCGCTGTCACAATTTTTTACCTTCGTAAATCATCTTCCGCGAAAAAAACCATTGCCAAAATGGGGGGGCTTCCGGGAAAAATTCCATGCCGCAACTGTTGACCTGGAATTCTGACTTCGTGAGGTATGCACCAGGGCCCTGTGGGCTGGGTCTGTGGCTTCATCTAACCACATCATGACAAATGAAAATATAGCCCCCTTGTGAACCCCTAACCCATGCAGACTCGTGGCGCCGTACCTGTCGCGGGCACGGCACCTGCGGATCTAAGGCTCAAATGAGCTTTTCAGGGCTAGCTAAGCTTAAAGTGACATTTCGGCCTGCATTGGCCACTTTTGACTGAAGGGTGAGGATGGCTAGGGGTGAAAGCGCGGCTTTTAAGGCGAAGATTTCATAAGAGCGATGGTTTAGCGCCTGAAAATGACGATAAATCCTCCAATTCAGCCATCATCCCGGATCAAGCCCGCCGAACTCATGAACGCGACCATGCCTAATTTGACCAAAATTCAGTCAACGTTGACTGAATTTTGGTCGTTGATGACTGGTTTTTGCTCAACGTTGACCAGTTTTTGGTCAACGCCGAGCCTCAATCAGTCGCCGTCGAGCAGTGGATGGTCACGCACGAGCAAAATTCAGTCAGCGTCGAGTGATCCGACCCCAACCGCGACCATTTACCCGTCAACGCCGACTGATTTTTGGAGCCTGTCAGAAAGTTTGTGTGGAGGGTCAAACCCGAGGACAGGAAGACATGAGAAAACCCAAAACGAAAGAAGACAAAGCGCTCGATGAAGCGCTGGACGTGTTAATCGCCAAAAGCGGCCATTCACCGGAGGCGATTATGGGCGACCAAGGCCTGCTCGCACAGCTCACCAAGCGATTGGTCGAGCGCGTGCTAGGAGCCGAGTTAACCCATCACCTCAAAACCGGACGCAGCCCCACCGAGGCCGTGCTCGACGAGCAAGGCGAACGCGCCGAGCCCGACGGCAACTGCCGCAATGGCTTCAGCGCGAAGACCGTGATCGGCGATAGTGGCAAGATGGACATCGACGTGCCGCGAGATCGACACAGCAGCTTCGAGCCACTCCTGGTGCCCAAGTGGCAAAAGAAGCTACCAGGCTTCGAGGACAAGATCATCGCCCTTTATGCCCGAGGCATGACCGTGCGTGACATCAAAGCGATGCTCGAGCAGCAATACCGCATTGAGGTCAGCCCCGACTTCATCAGCAGCGTGACCGACGCCGTGCATGCCGAAGTCACCGAGTGGCAAAACCGGCCCTTGGAGAAAATGTATCCGCTCGTGTTCTTCGATGCCTTGCGCGTGCGCATTCGCGACGAAGGCACCGTGCGCAACAAAGCCGTCTATCTCGCGCTAGGCGTCGCCGCCGACGGCACACGCGAGGTTCTAGGGCTGTGGATCGAGCAAAACGAAGGGGCCAAGTTTTGGCTCAAAGTCATGAACGAGCTACACAATCGCGGCGTCGAGGACGTGCTCATCGCCGTCGTCGATGGGCTCAAAGGCTTCCCCGAAGCCATCACCACCGTGTTCCCTGAAGCGCAGGTGCAGACCTGCATCGTGCATCTCATTCGTCACAGTCTAACCTACTGCGCCACCAAAGAACGCGAAGCCGTCGCCGCCGCCCTGAAGCTCGTTTACCGAGCCGAGAGTGAGACCATGGCGCTGCGACGACTGGAGGAGTTTGAAGCCGGAGAATGGGGTAGGAAGTATCCCACCATCGCAGCAAGTTGGCGACGATCCTGGGAGAACGTCATCCCGTTTTTCGTGTATCCAGCCGCCGTGAGGAAGATCATCTACACCACCAACGCGATCGAGAGCTTGAACATGCAACTGCGCAAAATCATCAAAAACCGAGGCCACTTCCCAAGCGATGAAGCCGCGACGAAACTGCTATATCTGGCATTGCGCAACATCCACACCAAGTGGAAGTCCATCCCGCTGAACTGGAAAGCAGCAGCCAACCAATTTGCGATCCAGTTCGGGTCGCGATTTTTTTGATTGAGCGCATGCGCTCAATCAAAAAAACAACCCCAAACCAAACATAACCAAATCCCCGAAACACAAACTTTCGGACACGCCCGTTGTGTGGTCTCTTACCGGGCTTCGAGCAAGCAAGAGGTAGCTCAGCGCGCGCTGTTTCTCCTGATGAGGTTTGAGTGGCCGTCTTGCCATTTTGAAGAGGTCCCTCTGCCGAAGCATCTGCGGACTCCTAACCCCCAATCTAAACCGACCTGTCACGCCGTGACAGGGGAACACTATGCCCTACGATCCAACCCAACCATTACCGAACTCGCCGCTGGAATCCCAAGTGATCCGCGATCAGCTACAGGCGCTGTTTAACCTGATCAATAACATCGTATCCGTCACTGCTGTGCAGGTGGACAGCACGAGCACGCTGCCCCAGGGAACTCCGGCAAATGCGAGTGTCAGCATGGTCGATAGCACACTGCACTTTAGCTTTGAGATACCGCAGGGGCAGGAGGGGCTGGTCGGGCCTGTCGGGCCGCCTTTTGCTGGTGTGGCGGTGGACGGGGTGAATACTCTTAATCCCGGCGACGCCGCCACGGTGAGCGTGAACTTTGATGGCAGTAATGTGCGCTTCACCTTCGGCATCCCGAGGGGTAATGATGGCGCTCAAGGCTCAGTCGGAGAGATCAGTCAAGCTCAGCTAGACAGCGCCATCACTGGTACTAGCGCGAACACGAATAGCGTAGGCACTCTAGATACAGGTTTTGCCGACCCTGATCTGGAAGCAGTGAGGCAGAAGGTGAATGAACTGATTCTCAATGGGCGGCGGTAGGTTTTATTGTTCCTGGTTCTTGGTTCGTTGTTTTTGGTTACGGAGCTTCGATCCCCCCGATCCTGGCCCGCTGTCTGCGACCTTCATCATCCATTTTCTAATGCTCGCTGACCTTGGGCGGCGGTGGATTGTACGGTAGCCATCTTGCTCCGTAAGATGAGCCAAGGGCTGCGGATTTTAAGCGGCGTCTGCGTTGTTGGTTGATCATGGGGATTGCGATGCGGGTGGGCTCATCTCGGCGGAGCGAGATGGCTACTATGCTGCGCCTGATGAAGCCGGAAGGGTTGACCGCTCATTTGCCGGCGGCTACGAGTCGGAGGAGCTTTGCAAAAAACCTTGTTACCAGCGCTGAATTCCTGCGTTTAGGGAGATGTTAGAATTCATTCACTCCAACTCATCTCTCATCATGCTCTTTTCTACGGTTCTTATTTGGCTGCTCGTTGCAGTGGCATTTGTGGTCGCGCTGCCGGCGCTTTGGCTGCTTTCTCGCGGGCTGTGGCCGGAAATGGCGGTGAAGCATCGAGAGGTGGCTAGCCGTGGGCTTTTTAAATGCTTCTTGTTTGGCCTAGCTCCCCTGGTAGCAGGCACGATCCTCATCGCAGTGCTGTCAAAGGTGCCGAAGATGGGTGCCCTAGCGGTGCTGGTGGGTGGTGTCATGATTGCTTGGGGGTTCCTGGGATCGGGCGGAATTGCTGGATTGATCGGTGAGCGCCTTTGGCCTGAGGCGGTAGCCTGGCGGCAGATGAAGCATGGTGGCCTGACTCTGGTGCTTTGTGCCCTGCTGCCGGTGGTGGGTTGGGCGGTGCTGCTGCCGTTGATGGCGGTGCTGGGTTGGGGGATCGTCCTGCGGTCCTGGTTCCTGAAACCAGCGCCTGCTCCCACACCTGCTTTGCCACCAGAACTTCCTGCGGCTTAATCTCATGCAATCGACGCGTCGCTCTCTGCTGAAATCCACGGCTATTGGCAGTGGATTGGTGGCTTTGTCTTCCTGTGAGAGGGTTACGACCGCGGTGACGCGCGAGTTTTTTGGAGAGGCGTTGCCTGATCAGTTGGCTGTGCCAAATGGGGCGGAGATTGACCCTGATTTTCATCTGCTTTCCCGTGCTGCTTTTGGCCCCTGGCCTGGGGATGTGGAGCGGCTGAAGCAGCTGGGTCAGCCAGCGTGGATCGAGGAGCAGCTGCATCCTGAGACCCTTACCGATACAGCCTGTGATCTACGGGCAGAGCGTTTTGAGTCTCTCTACTTTAGCGCAGGGGATGCTTATGAATTTCGTAAGCCAGTGCTGAGGGATGAGATCACCCGCCACTCTTTGCTGCG
>JAPLUM010000369.1 GCA_026397605.1 Verrucomicrobiota bacterium
CTCGCGCTCGCATTTTTCACGGTCATGTCTGGGTTTATGCGACCGAGATCAAAGGCCGCTTTGGCGAGCCAAAACCAGGGGACGTGGTCCAGCTGCAAGATGCCAGAGGTAAGCCGATGGGCAGTGCGATTTACAATCCGCAGTCACAAATCAGCGCTCGCCTGTTCTCTTACCGTCGTCAGGATCTGGATCTGGATTTCTTCAAACGCCGAATCGAGCGCGCCTTGAAATCCCGTGTGGATTCCGGCGTGGATACCAGTCTCTGCCGTGTCGTCTGGAGCGAGTCGGATGGCCTGCCGGGCATCGTCGTGGACCGCTATGGTGATCATTTGGTGTTGCAAACTCTGACTCTGGCTATGGCCATGCGACAGGACTTGATCGTGCAGGCACTTTGTGAAGTTTTTTCACCGAAAAGTATCGTCCAGCGCAATGAAGGCGGCGTGAGGAAAGCGGAAGGTCTGGAGCAGATCAAAGGTGTGATTTTTGGCGATGCGACGGAACCATTCGTGGTGCGTCATGAAGGCAGTGCCTTTCACGTGGATCTCGTCGAAGGCCAAAAGACCGGGCTCTATCTGGATCAGCTAGACAACTATCAGCACGTCTCGAAACTGGCAAAAGGCCGACGTGTACTGGATTGTTTCACCAATCAAGGTGGTTTTGCCCAGGCCTGTGCACTGGCAGACGCTGCCGAAGTCACGGCTGTGGACATCAGTGAAAGCGCCATCGCTGTGGCAAAGCAGAACGCGGAGATCTCCGGCGCTAAGGTGAATTTCATCGCGGCGAACTGCTTTGATTTCCTCAAGCAACAGGAGTCCAGCGGTGCTAGCTACGACCTCATCATTCTTGATCCGCCATCCTTTACGAAAACGAAGGCCAGCATCAATGACGCTATGCGCGGTTACAAAGAGATCCATCTGCGTGCCCTGAAAATGCTGCAACCTGGCGGTATCATGGCCACATTTAGTTGTAGCCCTCACGTGAGTACGGGCGACTTCCATAACAGCATCGTGGATGCTGCGGTAGATGCCAAAAAGACGATCCGGCGTGTGGCCACCTACAGCCAGCGCCCTGATCATCCGATCTTGGCCACTATTCCAGAGACGGAATATCTGACTGGTTTTGCCTATGAGGTGATCGCCTCTTGGTGATGCTTGCAGTTTCCGCTGAAAATCCTTTCGGCTGAAAATTCCCCTGACTCGTATTAGCTGAGTCATGGATGATCCAAATACTCCCGAACTGCCTCCTCTTCGTCAACGGATCGAGGCGGCTTACCTTTATGAATGGAAGGCAGAGGGTCGGCCCCCCGTTTCCATCTTCAAGCTCTGTCAAACACTGGGCATCTCGGAGAGGGATTTCTTTCTGGAATATCCCACACTGGAGTCTGTGGAAATGCACTGGTGGCGTGACATGATGGATCGGGTCATTGCCTCCGTCGAAAGTGGTGCCGAGTGGCCAGACTTCAGCGCTAGACATCGAATGTTGGCCTTTCTTTTTGCGTTCACTGCAGCAGCTTTGAATCACCGCAGTCTCTTGTTGCTTAGGCTGGGGCACTCTGGACCGTTGAAGTCGGTGCCGGAGTGGTCTGCCTTGGATGAGCGCTTTGAAGCATTCGCTAAATCGGTTCTCCTGCGCGGGCGACAAAGCGGAGAAATCGTGTCGCGTGGCCCTGTGAGTGCTGTTTACCCAGCTGCGCTTAAACTGCTTCTGCGCAGTGTGATCTCGTTTTACCTCAAAGACGAGAGCGCCAAGTTCGAGAGAACCGACGCTTTTATTGAGAAATCAGTGACCGTTTTCTTTGACCTTACTGGGCGGCAGGTCTTGGACTCTGGTTTTGATCTCCTCCGCTTTCTGCTTCCTGGAGCCATGCACCGAGCCTGATTTATGGCTGCTGATCATCCAACGCAGGACAGCATCCGCAGCACTCCGCTCAGCCGGATGGTAGAGCTAGCTGGGACCGGCGCACGAGTAGGACTTAATTATCTTAAATTCTACGGGCAGCGCGCCGTTTCTCCTGAGTCTGCTTCAATCGGTCTTCGTGCGGGTCTGGATGAGGTGAATGCCAAGGCTGTGTATGAGAGCTTTAGTAAGCTAAAAGGCGGTCCTTTAAAGCTGGCCCAGATGCTCAGCATCGACGAAAATCTGCTGCCGCCGGCCTATGCGGCTCAATTTGCCCAGGCCCAGTATTCTGCTCCACCTTTGTCTTGGCCGCTGGTGCGTCGTACTCTGGAGCGCGAGTTCAATCAGCCTGTCGAGGCCCTCTTCGACCAGTTTACCCCAGAAGCCGCCCATGGGGCCTCCATCGGACAGGTTCATGTGGCCATGCGTAACGGAAAGAAGCTGGCGGTTAAAGTGCAGTATCCGGGTGTGGCTGATTCCATGCGCAGTGACCTACGCGTAGTGAAGCCCGTCGCGCTCCAGGTTCTCGGCTTGCGGGAACAAGACATCACGCATTACTTTAATGAAGTAGAGACTCGGCTGCTGGAGGAAACCGATTACGTCACCGAGTTGCAGCGCTCTCAGGAAATCGCGGCAGCTTGCGCCTGCTTGAATGGGCTGCGTTTTCCTGCCTTTTATCCAGATCGCTGCTCACGCAGAGTGTTAACGATGGATTGGATGGATGGTTTAACGCTGGACCGTTACGCTGCCAGTGACGCTCCTCAAATGGAACGCAACCGCATCGGTCAGATCTTGTGGGATTTTTACATGCATCAGATTCATGTTCTGAAGCTTTTCCATGCCGATCCTCACCCTGGAAACTTTCTTGTCAGCTCAGATGGCCAGCTCTGTGTGCTGGACTTCGGCTGTACACGGTCAATCACGCCCGAGTTTCACGAGCTGCAGTTTGCTTTTTTAGATCCCGCACTTTAGGAGTCTCCGGCAGCTCTAGATGCTGCCCTGAGGGCCATGGAGCGTGCGGTGGTTGTAACGCGATGATCAATCTAGCGCTTGGCGGAGAAGCCATCGAGCACGCAGCGAAACCCGACACTATCGCTGCGATAGTTTTCAGGGTCATGGGTGCGGTGAGAGCAGAGCAGTGTATCCGCCCTGGCTGTCAGCCATGATCCGCCACGTAGTACACGCCAGTTTTGGCCGGGGCGGAAGCTGTCGCTGCACCATTCCCATAAGTTTCCACTGAGATCATAGAGACCAAAGCGATTCGGTGATGACGCCTGATAACCGACCTTGTTCCCACGATAACGGTCTCTGAATCCAACGATATGATTCTCTGGGAAGAGTGAGCTAGATTCACTGCCAGCAAGATTGCCTGCACCTTCTGGTGGTGGCCACGACTCACCCCAAGGGTACTTGTTGGGAATGCGCTTATCTTTGAGTTCAGGCACAATTTTGGGTGACTCCAGGTGGCCAATGCCGGCCGCGCAGCTCCATTCATGATCGCTAGGAAGTCGATAGTACTGCCCCGCCTGCAAGGTGCCCTGAGCCAGCTCTTTTTTCGTCAGCCATTCACAGAAGGCCACAGCCTCTGACCAGCTGACGTGACTTGCCGGTTTCAGTCCCTGATCATGGCGAGAGCTGTTTGGTGCGGTTTCCTTCAGGAAAGCTGCCAGATGACGGTCAGCTGTTTCATGTACAGCAAAAAGAAGGGTCTTAGCAGTGGCTGCATTGGGATTTTCTAAGCTGACGATTGGAACGGGGTTGAAGAACATCCCCAAGCTGTTGGTCCAGGCTCCACACGGCTTTGGTTTCGACTTCTGGATTGAGCATGAGCAGGCTGAGACCACGAAGCAGAGCGCTAGGTAGTGGTTTATGCGGTGATGTATCTTCCCTGAGTTTTGTAGAAATGGCATGACGGAATGAGTGGAATCAGGACAGAGTGAAAGATGCATTGAATTTTCTAAGGCTCACCTAATTTGGCGTTTCATTTATTTTTCGTTGGAACGAGTTGATATTCAAGGTTAAAAGAATCCGATCTCGTGGCTTAAGTGAATGGCCCGAGACATCCTTGGATAAAGGTAAATTTTGGCTCGGGTTTTGCTTTGAAAGATTTACGAAAAGGTGATTCAACACTTTTCGGTTTGAAGGTTCTAATTATAACGATTTTCAGTGAACATACCCATGCTTGATATTCAGAGAGAGAAATTTGAATTGCGCGACCGGCTTAAAGCCGCAGGGGTCCCTGATGCAGAAATTAAGCGGCAGCTGAGTGAAGAATTAGAACCATTTAAGCCTGCTTTTGTGAATGGAAAGCGTGTCGAGAAACCTCAGGAGATGGAGCTGACCAAGAAAAACACAAGGCGACGTAAACAGAGCAGCTCCATCTAGCTTCGTTTACTCATGACTATGGCTGGCTAGTGTGGAAGTTCGTCGCCTTTTGCTGCAACCGCAGGAAAGCTCATGGTTGTGACGTTTTTCTTTTTGCAAGGCATCGGACAATTTGAAAGGTGCCAGTTTTGAACTGCCCTCACCCATGAAACGTCGTCACTTTATACAAACAGCTACGGCTGCCTCTTTGCTGAGTAACTTGCCAAGTACCTGCGCTGCTGTGGCAACACGAATTGTCGATACGCACACGCATTTTTATGATCCTACCCGTCCTCAGGGCGTGCCATGGCCAGGGCAGGGGACAAAGCTATAACGGCGTGTTTTACCCGCAGATTGGCGTGTCTTAGCCGAGCCTCATGGGATCAAGCAGACGGTGGTCGTTGAGGCTAGCAAGTGGGTGGAGGATAATCAGTGGATCCTCGATCTTGCAGCCGAGGAAAAAGGTATCGTGGGTTTTGTCGGTCGCATTGATCCGGAGGATGCTGCTTTTGCAGAGCATCTGAAGCGGTTTGCAGCCAATCCTATTTTCCGTGGTGTGCGCTGGAGTGGCGCTGCCCTCATGAATCCTGAACTCAAAACGGCTGTGCTTTCGGGCGCTAAGCTACTAGCTGACCATGGCTTGGAATTGGATGTGAATGGGCCGCCGAGTTCTCTGTCAGCAGTGGCCACCCTAGCGGCAGCGGTGCCTGATTTGAGAATCGTGATCAATCATTTGGGGTCCAGTGGTGATCCTCAATTTTTGAAACCTGAATGGAGTGATGGGATCCGAAGCGCTGCAAAGTGTCCGAATGTGTGGATGAAGGTTTCTGCCTTGGTTGAGCAGACCAAGGCAGATGAAGGCGCCGCTCCGACGGATGTAGGCTATTATTTGCCCATTCTGAATCATCTCTGGCAGTGCTTTGGGTCGGATCGACTCATCTACGGTAGTAACTGGCCCGTGAGTGATCGTGGCGGCTCTTACGACAAGGTTTTTGGCTTGGTCCGAGACTACTTCAGTAGCAAGGGAGCGGATGCTTGTGAAAAATACTTTTGGCAGAATGCAAAAGCAGCGTACCGCTGGCTTGAGCGCTAAAAACAATCGACCTACTGACCCTCGATGAACATTAAGGGTTGGGTGGCGTCGGTGATGTTCATGCCTGGAGCTGCACCGTTTTTTTGATTTGGGGCTGGCGGAGTGGCCTGAACGGGTAATGGAGCAGGTGTTGGCTTTACCTGCCCTTGTTTGAACTTTGCTATCTCTTCAGCAGAAGGCATGATGGCTTTGCGAATGATGACTGGATTAGGCACCGTGACTGGGGCGGGTGGTGTCATCGGCAATGAGTTTGCCGCAGGTGGATTTGGCTTGGCTGGCGCAGAAGGTGGGGTGCTGGCCATCGTTTTTTGAGCTTCCACTTTCACAGGTTCAGTTTTTGTAACGGTTGGCTGTGTCGGAGGGCTTGGTTTAGCTGGAGGCTCGACTGCGGGCGGAGTCACTTTTGCGGCTACATCGACTTTAGCTGGCTCTGAAGAAACAGGTGCAGAAATGATGGCTGTTTTTTCAGGCGGTAACGGCTCAGATTTGGCGCTTATTTGATCGCTCTCTGAGGGCAGAGATGGAATGGAGAATTGAGCTTCTGTAGCTGACTCGGTGGGTGTGCTAGAATTGAACCACCAAGCCGTCATGCCCAAAATCACAACGGCTGCTGCTGCCCAGATGGGCCATGCCGATCCAGACTTGTGAACTCGATGATCAAACTCGTGCGCGTGCAGTCTTCGTGAAATAGGGCTGACTTCGTCGTATTCTTCAAATAAGGATGCCTCATCATCGGCGAAGTCGGAGACGCTGCCTGCGCTTTCCATATCTTCCAGTGCGACATTGCTTCCTCGCAGTCGTGTGGCCAGATCGGTCGTGGCAGGTCCCGCCAAAAGAGAGTCAAAGCGTTCAAGAAACTCACTTGGACTAGGAGTATCTCCGTTCTGATGTGCAATCTCTAAAGTCTGGAGAATGTACTGGATGAGTATTTCAGGGACTGTTTCAGCGAAAGCTGAGACTCCTGTAGGACTGCGTTCACCTGTTAGTAAATAGGCTGCAAGAGCCACAAATGAGCGATGTCGATGCTCCCGATTTTGTTGGTGTTCGCCTTCGTGCGTTGCTGAGGATGGTTGCTCGACCAGGGGTGCTTCATAAAGATGACGCATGGTGAGATGGGCACGCAATTTGAGCATGAAGGGTGGCCAGGCATCGACTCTTTTTTGCAACAGGCGCTCTAATTCGCGTGCTTGGAGTCCGCCGCCTTTGCCAATGCGAAGGAAGATGTTAGAGGGATGCAGATCGATCTTTTCAACAGAGCATTCCAAAGCCTCATTCATTGCTTCGTTGGTCTGCCTGAGCAAAATGGAAACCTCCGCAGAATTCAGCGTCAAGCGGTCTGTGAGGAGTCGGCTCAGTGTGAAACCGGGATCACGCTCTTCGGTTAAGAAGCTCCAGTCATTGCTTTCCCAAAGGCTAAGGCTGCGCAGAATATGCGGATGTTTTTCCGGACTGAAGCGCCAGCTTTGCAGGGGGACAGCTTCATAGTTAGCCTTCTCAATGAGTCGAGATGGCGGCAGGAGGTGCACGGTGATTGGCTGATCGTTTTTAACGCTCAGGCAGGGAATGGCAAAGGGGTATTGGCGTGTGTTATCCTCCTCTGCTATTCGGAAGCGATTGCCGAGAATTTTATCGACCGAGACACCATCTAGAAGCAAGTTTTGTAGCTGCGAATACGGTTGCAGAGTGGTTGTAGCCAAGAGTTGCTTCCTAGCTGTGCGTGTCTGAATGCTACTGACTTGGGCGCTATGGGCCTCTTTCATGTCCTCACGCAGTCTTTCAAGAGAGCTGGGAACGTTACCACCACGATCCGTCAACGCAGCACGCACGGTCGTGCGCAGATTGCCGGGTAGGGAGGTCATGGTCGGGTAGCGATCAGGATTTTCTCCGGCATAGATCTGCCCCGTGAGCATGAGGAACAGAAGCTCGCAGATTTGCTGAACTTGGATCGCCGTGTCCACCTCATGGTTGCCTGACAAGGAAAGGCCAAAGTCGCACACTCTAAGTTGCAGGAAGGTATCCTCAATGGCTGTGATCAATATCTGATCAAAGCGCATTTGAAGGTCTGGCTGACGCTTCGCAGGCTCGCTCGTCAGATCATTCAATAGATTGAGAAGCAGTGCATAGACCGTGGCTGGGGGCAAGGCACCACGCCGCTGAATGTAGTCCGCTAAATTTTCACCTTCATTGAGGTTGCTCGTATAATAGATGAGTCCTTGATCCTCGCCTACTTCAAGGATGCTCATGAAGCTGGCTGCCTTTAATTTAATAGCCTCTCGCGCGCGTTCCATGGCTGCGCTGCGGTCATTTCCGATGAGCGGTTTACCGCTGCTAAGCACATGCAATTCGACGAGCCTACTGATTTGTGTGTCAAAAGCTAGAAAGACCATTTCGTCAGTTGAACGTACGACACGCACTGGGTCGCCCGACGCGCGGCGCGCGATGGTGAGGTGTCCGAAGCTTTCTAGTTCAGCTGCCATGGGTTTAGTGTTTAAAGCTTGAAGTATGCCTTAAACAGCAGTCATCAGGCGAGTTGATTCTTTCATCGTTTTCATTTCTGTTTAAACTCTAATTCTTGAGGCGCGGCTTTGCAAAACTATTCTTGTAAATACAGTAATTTTACAATTGGCGATCATGTGATGGTATGAAGATTATCGTTTACTTAATTATTGCGGTCAATATACTTTTATATAATTAGGCTGGAAATCCCAAGGTTTTGAAAGCTTGCTATCGCCCAGCAAATAATCAAAGTGCTCATTTTTCCATGCAATCTCCCGATAATACGACTGAAGTCACCCATCTACGCGATCTTTCTCCGCATCAAGTTCGCTCCGGCATTGCTGCTTGGCTAGGGTGGCTTTTTGATGGATTGGACATGCATTTGTACACCTTGGTGGCGACCGCTTTTGTGGCGCAACTCATGGTTCTTCCTGAGAGTGATCCCGCTGTAGGCCAACATGGGGCGATCATTCAGGCTGGCTTTTTAGTCGGGTGGGCCTTGGGCGGAGCGTTCTTTGGTCGTGTAGGCGATTTATTGGGGCGCAGCCGAACGCTGACCTTGACCATTTTGACGTATGCCTGCTTTACGGGCCTGTCCTTTTTTGCTCAGACTTGGTGGCACCTGATGATTTTTCGTTTTTTGGCAGCACTCGGGATTGGGGGCGAGTGGGCCGTTGGTGCGTCTCTTTTATCCGAGACCTGGCCTAAAAAGTGGCGTCCGTGGATCGCTGCGACGCTACAATCTGCGGTGAACTGTGGGGTTTTATTGGCCTGTTTTGCTGGCTGGATGCTAGCAGGTCAAGAGCCGCGGTTCATCTTCCTCATTGGCGTCTTGCCTGCATTTATCACCCTTTGGATCCGCAAAGCTGTGCCGGAAACTGAGGCCTGGGAAAAAGCTCGTGAAGGACAGCCTGTGCCAAGAATAAGCGACCTCTTCGGGCCTGCTGTGCGTGGGGTCACTTGGCGGGTGATGATCATCTGTGCGGTATCTCTGACGGCGCACTGGACTTTTCTTTTTTGGCAGCAAAAACATGTTCTTAGTCTCCCTGAGATCGCTTCATTGTCTAAAGAGGGCAAAGATGGTGCCTTGGTGTCAGCTCTCATGTGGATCATGATCGGCAGTCTGATTGGTAACTACATCGCAGGTGCCTTGGCCAAGCTAATGGGATATCGAAAAGCCATCGTTATCATGATGCTGGCCTACTTCATCATCATGTATTGTTCCTTCTCCAGGAGTTGGGATTGGGAAACGACCAAGATTCAGTTTGCCATCATCGGTGCCTGCCAAGGTGTGTTTGGCCTCTTCACCATGTGTCTGCCGCCGCTTTTCCCTGTCCTGCTGCGCACCACAGGTTCTGGCTTCTGTTATAACATTGGCCGTATCGTCGCAGCAGCGGGCACAGTGTTCTTTGGGATCTTTGTAAAGGTCGGTGATTATCGTGAGGCACTGCTTTATGCAGGCTTCCTATTTATCCCCGCGACTTTGGTCTCGATGATGCTGCCTTTAGAAAAAGAGGAACCGAATCACTGATTGCTCTTGGATTGAACCCTGACGCGACCTTGATCCTGTGCATCAGCTGCGCTGGGCGCCTGCAGCACCATGACAAGGCTAGAAGCCAGCAGATAAATTAGCGCTGCCCCCAGCGCACCACCGATGGCGATGAGTCTGCGCTGAATGATGTTTTCAGCCGAGATCATCGTGTAAATCCGCAAGCAGATCAGTATCCACAAAATCGTGAGAACGGGTGCAACGATGGGGAGATAAGTTTCCATGATTGGACGCTAGCTCCTAGTAGTCCTGTTCGTCACTCAGTTTTTGAGTTTCTCCTCATTCATTTCACCAGCGGCACTACCGCGAGCTGATTTGGCTGGGAGCCCATTTTGACATTTTTACCATCGGTGCATTTTTCAATGATGGAGCTAGCCATCGCTGAGACAGCGGTTTTGATTCGGGCATCCTCTGGGTAGAGAGTCGATATGGCTAGCATTTCTGGCAGGGCCTCGACGGTGATGCCCATGGCATCAAATTCGTCCAAAAGCGCTTTGATCGCTGGTTTAGCCACGGCATCGATTTCTGTCCGCTCCTCCTTCACCACAGTGGCCAGATCTCCGAGCGCACGTAGGATGATGATGTGGTAAACGGTGCGCGCATTGTGGGCGTCCATCCATCGACCATTGGGGGCTTGTCCTGGGGCCACGCCGACGCGGAATTTATGCAGGGCACCTTTCAGAAATCGCTCTTCTTGATTTTGGCGATACGCCTCTGCCAGCAGACTCATGGAAAAGGCGTTGTAATTGAAGTTAGCGCAGCATTTTTGAGTCAGTGCCCATTCAGCTGCTTTTAGACCTGCGGCTATCCAAGATTCGTTTTGAAAAACTGCACCAGCTTTGATAAGGGCTACACCACAGACACCGGTATCAAACTGAGAGCCGCCATCTGGATCTGGCGTGATCAGCCAGCCGTCTTTGACCTCCACCGTGCCGGCATCCAGCTGGCGATTGATCATGTCACCGAAGCGAATGTTTTTTCCACGCAGATCAGGGAAGGGGAGATGTCCCGTAGGCTGCTGAAGTGTGATGAGAATCTTGGCGCAACCCGCTGCTAGCTTCTGAAGATCGGGTATATCGGCAGGCTGATGCTTCGCGACAAACGGCTGAATGTCTGCACAGGCATTCAGAAGGTAACCATACAAGCGCACCATCTGATCCGGCAGTGGTGTGCCTTCCATGAGCTGCTTGATCGGGCTACCAAGACTTTTGATGGCATCGAGAAAAAGCTTCGTCGCTGTGGCTTCAGAAAGCTGCATTCCCTGAGGCTTTTTGCCCATGCGGCGTCCATCAGGCACTCCAGCTTGATTGCCTAGAACTGCCAGCATCTCCTGCGTGACAGCTTTCACCTTGGTTGCATCATCGCTCGCCATGGCTGCTTGCAGCTGTTGGCCGAGAGCCTTGCTTTTTTCCATCATCTCAGGCGTTGGTCGAAACAATGGCTGACCAGCCATGGACCAGCCTCCAGCGTCGATCCCCACTTTCACCTCCAGCTCGCTTAGCTGCGTCTCCGCATCGCTGGGCAGTTCTTCTTTAAACTTACGGCCCAGCCTTTCGACCTGGGATACCAGGCTGCGGTCATTGCGCTCACGAGCAATTTGATGCGCCATTTTTAAACGCGCTTCAGCATCGCTTGGCGTGATCGCTTGGGCCACAGATGCTAGGGTGAAAAAGAGGAATAAGCCACGCATGAGATTTACTGTTGAACCAGCTTCTTTTCACCCCAGGTCAGGATGCGTCCGACGAGTTCGGCATCCTGGGCTTCCTTAGCCGCATCCAGAGCTTTTTTTGCCTGAATGAACTGACGAATGAGCGGCAGGGAGATGATCGAATCAGCATCAGCCTGCACATCTGC